>CANQZF010000107.1 GCA_947628265.1 uncultured Oscillospiraceae bacterium | reverse complement strand
CCCTCCCGGACGGAGTCGGGCTTTAAGACCTTTTCCCGGTCCACGATGCCCACGGCGAAGCCGGCAAGGTCGTAATCCTCCTCCGGCATGAGGCCCGGGTGCTCGGCGGTCTCGCCGCCGATGAGGGCGCAGCCGCTTTGCACGCACCCCTCCGCCACGCCCCCCACGATGGCGGCGATCTTCTCCGGGATATTGCGCCCACAGGCGATGTAGTCCAGGAAAAAGAGGGGCTTTGCCCCGCAGCAGATGATGTCGTTGACGCACATGGCCACGCAGTCGATACCCACGGTATCGTGCTTATCAAGTTCAAAGGCCAGCTTTATCTTCGTCCCCACGCCGTCGGTGCCGGAGACGAGCACGGGCTCGCGCATCCCGGTGAGATTGGGCACAAACGTCCCGCCGAAGCCGCCGATGTCGTCGTCCGCACCGGGAATGAGGGTGCGCCGGACGTGCTTTTTCATGAGCTCCACGGCCTTATACCCCGCCGTGATGTCCACCCCGGCGGAGGCGTAAAAATCGGATTTGGAGTCGTTCATAGCAATGTTCCTTTCAAATAAGGTTCGTGTGTTCGATGGACGGGTCGCCGAGGACGGCGACCCCTACAGCTCGTTTGAGCCGTCATTGAATGTCCGTAGGGGTCGCCGTCCCCGGCGACCCGTCCCGGTTCATTCCTCCCCGTTCCAGCAGTAGGTGCACAATTTGCACTTATCAATCCCAATGGCGCTCAAGGTCCCATCCAGCGTCTGATACTCCAACGAGTCAAACTTCAGCGTCTTGCAGATGTGCTCCCGCATGGCGCGGCCCCGGGAGGTGGTGCCGTCCACGTACTCGCCGGCGTGGGCAAAGCCCTCGTCTCCCTCCAGCGCCTTCATGGTGCGGCGGGCGATGAGCTCCATCTCACTGGTGGAGCGGGAGAAGTTGAGGTACTTGCACCCGTACATGATGGGCGGGCAGGCCGAGCGCATATGGAGCTCCTTGGCCCCGTTATTGCGGAGGAAGTCCACTGTCCCCGCCAGCTGTGTGCCCCGGACGATGGAGTCGTCCACGAAGAGGAGCTTTTTCCCCTCGATGAGCTCGTGGACGGGGATGAGCTTCATCTTGGCCACCTGGTTACGGATCTCCTGCCTGTAGGGCATGAAGGACCGGGGCCAGGTGGGGGTGTATTTGATAAAGGGCCGGGCGTAGTCGATGCCGCTCTCATTGGAGTAGCCGATGGCGTGGCCCACGCCGGAGTCCGGCACGCCGCAGACGAAGTCCACGTCGGGGATGCCGTTGTGCTCCCGGTCGTATTTGGCCATGAGCCGCCCGTTTTTGGCGCGGCTCAGCTCCACGTTGGAGCCCTCGTACCGGGAGTTGGGGTAGCCGTAATAGGTCCAGAGGAAGGTGCATATTTTCATTCTGTCCCCGGGGGCGGCCAGCCGCTCCACGCCGCCCGGTGTGATGCGGACGATCTCCCCGGGGCCCAGGTCCCGCTCGTAGGTGTAGCCCAGCTTCTCAAAGGCGAAGGACTCGAAGCTGACGCAGTAGCCCTCCTCGTTTTTCCCAATGATGATGGGGAGCCTGCCCAGCTTGTCCCGGGCGGCGATGATCTCCCCCTTGTCCGTGAGCAATAAGAGGGACACCGTGCCCTCTATCTTCTCCTGGGCGAAGCGGATGCCGTCCTCAAAGGTCCTCTGCTGGTTGATGAGGGCCGCCACCAGCTCGCACTGGTTGACCTTGCCGCCGCCCATGGCCTCAAAGTGCCCGTAGGTGGCGTCCAAAAACCGGTTCGTCAGGTCCTCCTGGTTTTGGATGATGCCCACCATGCTGATGGCGTAGACGCCAAGATGCGAGCGGATGAGCACGGGCTGGGGGTCCGTGTCGGAGATACAGCCGATGGAGCTATTGCCCTTGAGCTCCAGCACGTCCTCCTCAAATTTCGTGCGGAAGGGCGTGTTCTCGATGTTGTGTATCTCCCGCTGGAGGCCCTGCTCCGGGCTCCAGGCGGCCATGCCGCCCCGGCGGGTCCCCAGGTGCGAATGGTAGTCCGTCCCGAAGAACACGTCAAAAACGGCGTTGCGTTTCGATGTCACTCCAAAAAATCCACCCATAGCGATCTCCTTAAATCAAAAAGTGTCTCAAAAGCGTCTCAAAGGCCCAGCTTCTCCCGGATCTCGGCATCAGAGCGCAGGACCTTCTCGGCCCCGGCGCGCCGCGCGGCGTCCAGCTTCTCCGCAAGCGCGGCGTCCTCCACGGCCAAAATCTCGATGGCCAAAAGCGCCGCGTTCTGCGCCCCGTTGATGGCCACCGTGGCCACGGGGATGCCGGGGGGCATCATGACGGTGGAGAGAAGCGCGTCCATGCCGTCCAGCACCGAGGACTTGCAGGGGATGCCGATGACGGGCAGCGTGGTGTTGGCCGCCACCGCCCCGGCCAGGTGCGCCGCCATCCCGGCGGCGGCGATGAGGACGCCGAAGCCCTCCTCCCGGGCGTGGAGGGCGAAGTCCCTGGCCTCCTCGGGGGTGCGGTGGGCGGAGTAGACGTGGACCTCCACCGGCACCGCGTATTCCTGAAGCGTGGAGACGGCCTTCTCAACGACAGGCAAATCGCTGGCGCTTCCCATTAAAATTCCGACTTTTTTCATAACGGCTCCTTTGTCATAAGATTTCCTTCAAAAGAAAAAGAGCGAACCTCCTCCGCTGAAAGCCACGCTTGAAAAGCCATTGCCCAGAGAATGTCCGCCCGGCGGCACCGCCGCCGCCCCGCCAGCTTTGGCGGGAACCTTTAACTTATATACTGATTATATTATATGGTAGCCTTTTTCCCGCGTCAAGGAGAAAAGGGGCTTGCGCGAAAACCTTGTATCATTGAATAACGAAAGGCCCAAAAGAGGCCGCCCCATTAAGCATTTTCCCCCCTGAAAAGACAAATCCTGCCGCCTGAAAAACGCTCAAAAAAAACTGCCCGGTCAAAAACCGGGCAGAACGATAGCTTTTTCCATTATTCCGGATCGGGCCAGCCCTCCAGGTACTTCATGGGGTCCACCGGGTTTTCCCCGTCGGGGCGGACCTCAAAGTGCAGGTGCGGGCCGGAGACGTAGCCGGTCATGCCCATTTTGGCGATGAGCTCCCCCTGGGCCACCTTCTCGCCCACCTCCACCAAAATCTTGCTCAGATGCGCGTAGCAGGTGACCTCCCCGTTGTCGTGGAGGATCTTCACCATCAGGCCGTAAGCGCCGTAGGTGTTCTCGGCGTAGATGACCTCGCCCCCGTCGGCGGCCCAGACGTCGGTGCCCACGGAGTTTGCGATGTCCATCCCCTGGTGATAGGCGTTGCCCACGTCCGTGTCCCGCCAGCCGTATCCGGCGGTGATGAGCCCCACGGTGGGCCAGATATAGTAGCCCCTGGAGTCGGTGCGGGAGCCGGGAATGGCCCCCACCGTGCGTACCTCCGAGATGGGCTCTGAGGAGACGCAGCTGCCCAGGTCCTGGATGGAGACCTCCCGGCCGTTTTCCAGCTCCGCCACGAAGTTGTGGGACAGCACGCCCTCCTGCCCCTGCCGGTCCACGCTCACCTCGTCGGAGTAGCCGTCCTCGTCGTAGAGGATCTCGGTCTCATAGGGGATGGCCTCGGCGGTCTGGCGGGCCTCCCGGGTGACCACGGTGACCCTGTAGGGGGACTGGACGTTCTCCGGGTCTAAAAGCCACGCGATCTTAACCGGGTCGGAGGTGAGCTCGGCGCTGACAAGGGTATAGGAGCACTCCAGCTCCTGCCGGGTGAAGGCGGAGACAGTGCTGTCGGTGGTGTACCGGTCAAGAATGGGCTGGAGGAGGACATGGAGCCCGTCGGGGTCGTCCAAGGCCCCCACGGTGGCGCCGTCCACCGTGACGGCCCAGCGCCAGACGATGCCGTCCACGCTCTCGATGAGCTTCCCCGCCAGGTCCTCGGCGGACTCCGGGGCGCTGCCCACCCGGGCGGTGACGGTGAGGTCCGGCACGATCACCGGGACGTCGTTTCCCAAAATTTCCTCAACGGTGGACTCGGCGGCCTCCACAGCGGCGTCCACCTCGGCGCGGCTGGAGACCTGCCCCACGATCTGGCCGTCGTATGCCACGGCGTAGCAGATATTTGAATTGGAAAAAGCGCACATCAGCGTCAGCACCAGGGCGCAGACGCTAAGGGCGGAGAGGGAGAGGACCTTCCGGCTTTTCCGCCCGATCCTTTCCGTGATATTGCTGTGGTCATGCCGTTTAAAATACATGGAAACCCCCTGAAAATCGAATTTTTTTAGGCGTGACGAAGTGAAATATACACCAAAAAGCAGTTTCTGTCAAGCCGCACGACAAAAAAACACGAAAAGACCGCAAAAAAGCCCTCATATTGGGCGAATTGACCAAATAGAATGAGAACGGAACGAGGGGGACTTGCTCCTCCCCGGATTTTGCGTAGAGAGGTGGATAAAATGACCGTTGACGATAAGAGGACCCTGCCCGCCGCGCCCCACAGCCTGAGCCTGGAGGACCGCCGGAGGCTCCTGGTGTCCGGGGTGACGGACGTGGAGAGCTTCAACGAGCAGGAGGTCATCATGGGCACCACCCAGGGGACCCTGGCGGTCCGGGGGGAGGACCTGCACATGGAGAAGCTCAGCGTGGACAGCGGCGACGTGGTGGTGACGGGCAGCATCGACGCTCTGGAGTACGAGGACCCGGAGCCCCGGGGCGAGGGCTTCTTCGCCCGGCTTTTCAGGTGAGCCATGGAGCAGTCCATCGGGGGGCAAGCCCTTCAGGCCCTCATATCCCTGGCCTCCGGGCTTGTCATCGGGCTTATCTACGACGTCCTGCGGGTGTTCCGCCGGAGCTTTAAAAGCCGGGTCCTCACCGGCCTTACGGACGCCCTTTTCTGGTGCACGGCGGCAGCGGCCCTCTTTGTGCTGGGGCTCTGGGCCGGGGAGGGGCGGCAGAGGATCTTCATGCAGGTCCTCGCGGCCCTGGGGGCGGCGCTCTATTTTCTGACGCTGAGCCCCCTTGTCCGGCGCGTGGGGGACATTTTATCCGGGATCGCCGCCAAAATTTTTGGATTTTTGCTCTGGCCATTTAAACAGGCGGCAAAAATTTTGAAAAAAATCCTGAAAAAAATAAAAAAACTCTTTCATTCTTCGCTGGATTGGTATAAAATAGAGCGTAACAAGCGCAAAAGAACCGGGAGCGCGCAGCCGGAGGTCAAGGAACATGCGATTGAAACGCACAAGTATTCTTACGAAGATAGTGATTTTTGTACTGCTGGCCTACGCCGTGGTGTCCCTGATGGCCCTGAACGACCGCCGCGCCGAGGCCGAGACCGAGCTTGACGATCTGCGCCGGCAGGAGGCCGCCATCGCCGCCGAGAACGACGGGATGCGGTACGCCATCGAAAATAAGAATGACCCCGAGGTCATCCGGGACATCGCCCGCGACGAGCTGGGCATGGTGGACCCGGAGGACAGCTTCTCCTCCGACAACTGAGACAGAGAGGTAGTTATGGATATTCAAAAGGGAGCGATCCTGACCGGGAAGGTCACGGGTATCACCAAATTCGGGGCGTTCGTTCAGCTGGCGCCGGGAAAATCCGGTCTTGTCTACATCTCCGAGATCGCCAACACCTTCGTCAATAACGTGGCGGATTTCCTCACCGTGGGGCAGGAGGTGCAGGTCAAGGTCCTGAGCATCGACGAGAACGGCAGGATCAATCTGTCCGTCAAACAGGCCCAGCCCCGCCCGGAACCGGCAAACAAGCCCCGCCCCGCGCCGCGCCAGACCTCCCACCGCCCCCCGGACCCCTTCCCCCAGCCCGACCCCGACGTCCCCGTGAATTCCGACTTCGAGGATAAGCTCAAGCGCTTCATGAAGGACTCCGAGGGCAAGCTCTCCGATGCCATGCGGCAAACTGAACGGAGAAATTCCAAGAGAAGAAGATAATCATCCAGGGCGGGTCCCGTACCCGCCCTGGATTTTTACCTTTGCCTCATGGGAATATCTTCCGGAAATGGGGGGCCCTCCGGGGGGGTTTAAAAGGTTGCCGCCCTTTAGGGCGGCGGGATCTACTTTCCGCTCTTTGATTTCGTCAAAGAGCGGAAAGTAGCAAAGGGGAGAAACCGACCAAGGGACAGTGCCCCTTGGAACCCGTTGGGTGCTCTGTAGCTTTGGGCCTCTACCGTATACTGGCGGGTCGGCTCCCGCAGTGGTGGTCGATACACACGGGTGGAACCATATCCGCGCGGATGTTGTCGAATTGAAAAGCGTCTTTTTCCGCGTAAGCCCGAATTATAAATTCGGGCGACGCTGCCCGGGTGGTGGACGGTAGAGGT
>CANQZF010000106.1 GCA_947628265.1 uncultured Oscillospiraceae bacterium | reverse complement strand
GCCGATGCCGTCCATCCAGTGGTACTCGTCGGCAAAGCACCCGCCGGGCCAGCGCAGCATGGGGACCTTGAGCTCCCGGAGAGCCGCCACCACGTCGGAGCGCATGCCGTTGACGTTGGGAATATCGGAATTCTCGCCCACATAGAGCCCCTCGTAAATGCACCTTCCCAGGTGCTCGGAGAAGTGGCCGTAAATTTCCGGGGCGATGTGACTTACTTTTTCCTGCTCGTTGATTTTAAGCGTTGCCATAAGGTATCCTCACATTTTTATTCGTTGTCGAAGCTGAATATGGGCTTCTCCGCCGTCCAGTCGATGGGCTGGAGCATGGCGTGGCGGTTGGGGTTGTAGAGGGGGTTTCCCACGATCTCGGGCTCCGTCCGGGCGTGGAAGACCAGGATGTCCCGGCCGTTCTCGTCCTTGGTAAAGGAGTTGTGCCCCGGGCCGTAGACGCCCTTTTCAAGGTCGGAGCGGAGCACCGGCCAGCGCTCCTTTTTCCAGCTCAGGGGGTCCAGAAGATCCGCGTCCTCGTCGGCGGTGAGCATCCCCATGCAGTAGTTTACGCCGGTGTCGGAGGCGGAGTAGGTGAGATACACCTTGCCGTTGCGCTTGATGACGGCGGGGCCCTCGTTGACCCAGAAGCCGTAGCGCTCCCAGTCGTAGTCGGGGGTGGAGAGCATCACCTGGACGGTTTCCAGGGTGTAGCCGTTCTTCATCCGGGCGATGTAGAGGTTGGAGACCTGCTTGCCCACGCCCACCTTTTCGGCCCAGACGTAGTACCAGGCGCCGTTGCACTGAAAGACGGTGGCGTCCAGGGAGAAGGCCCGGAAGGAGAACTTATCGTCCCGGGCTGCCCGCATCTTCCCCTTTTCCACCCAGGGGCCGGCGATTGGGTCGTCGCTCTGGCACTCCAGAACGTAGGGCCGGATGTGCCAGGGCTGGGTCTTCATGCCGCCGGAGTAGTAGATGTACCATTTCCCGAAGACCTTGTGGAGCTCCGGGGCCCAGATGTGGAGACTCATGGGGCCGGACTCGTGGGCCGTCCAGAGGACGTGCTCCTCGGCCTCGGGGAGGTCGGCCAAATGGTCCGCCCTTCTCAGGACGATCTTATCATAGCTGGGGATGGAGGCGGTGAAGTAGTACCTTCCGGCCTCGTCCCGGGTGACGAAGGGATCCGCCCGCTGGGGGATCCAGGGTTTGTTAAATACCAGGTTTTTGTCCATAAAACTGCCTTTTTGCTTACTTTAAGTGATTAGCGGCCTCGCGTCCGCTTTTCCAGGGGCGCGGAAAACCGTGCCCTTGGAAAAGCGGGGCTTCTTTTGGAAGCCCCGCAAGGCTTAAAGGGGGAAATTACTCAGTGACGGCGCTCAGAAGCTCGATGTAGCAGCCATCACCCACGAGGAACGTGTAGATGGGGGCATCGGCGGCAACGGCGAGCGTGATCACGGACTGCTCGGTCATGACGGTCCCGTCAGCGCCGGTGAAGGTGTAGTCAACGGTGACCACATTGCCGGCACGGGTCAGCTTCACGGTGACGTCCGCGTCGGTCATCATGTTGAGCCAGGCGACCCAGTCAGTCCAGGAAGTCGTGGAGACCGTGGAATAGCCCTCGGTCAAGGCCTCGGGGGCCCAGCCATAGGCGTCGGCGCGCTGTACGGCGTACTCGGTGTAGCCCTCGACGGTGTTGATCTCAGGAGTACCGTTGGCGACCTTATCGGTGGTGAACTCGTTGGCGCAGAAGCCAAGGCTGAAGTTGTTCCAGTTGTTCGCGGCGTTGGAGTAGTTGTGGAAGGTCAGGGTCGTGGTCTTGCCCTCTTCCACAGCGTAGGAAGCGGAGTTTTCCGCGAAGAACGGGCAGACGCGGTCAGGCGTGCCGAGGACGTCGATGGCGGCCTCGTCCACGGGGGCGGCGGTCAGGGTGGTGGGGTCGATGGGCGTCGCGGTCTCGGGAACGTCCTCGCCATCAAGGGGACCGGTGTACTCAGGGGCCACGGAGGCCACGGAGGCATCGCCCAGCTGATAGAGGCTCAGGACCTGGCCGGCGGTGAGGGCCTCGTCATAGACATACATGTCGTCGATAAATCCCTTGTAGCAGGCATCCCAGTAGTTGATGCCCACATAGGCCTCGAGGCCGCGGAAAGCGGTGTCAAGGTTCGCGAAAATCTCGGGGGAGGCGCCCTGATAGTAGAGGTTCTCGGAGTTGGCGTCGGAGATGAGGTTGCCGTTTAGATAGACCTTGAGCCCGACGCGCTCCATGCCGTCGTCGGCGGTGTAGCGCACGCCGTCAGCAACAATGGCCACATGGGCCCACTCCTTCTTGCCGTAGACGGTGTCGGGGGCAATCCAGGGAAACACGCCGCCGGCGGCGACTTCGGTGCTGATGGAGGAGTTGCGGTTCCAGACGGTGGGAGTGACTGCGGTGTTTTCAATGAAAGCGGTCTGGCAGAAGTTGTACCAAGCAACGGCAGTGGTGGGGTCGGCACTGGGAGCCATACCGATGTTGCGGCCCATTTGGACAATAGGCCCAAAGTTGATGAAGCGGTCGCCGTTATACCAGAAAGCGATGGTGTAGGTGTCATCGGTGGGGGCGGTCATGTCCAGCTTGATGCCGTACCTGCCGTCCAGATACGCGGCCTTGCCCACGGGGCCGTCGGCGAACATGACCTCGTGCTTGGAATCCACAATGTCAAACTTGAGGTCAGGGTCAGTAAGCTCGGTGTCCAGGGGCTTGGGGATCTGGTACACGGTGGTGAGGCCGTCAGCGGACTCGAAATCCCAGTGGTCAAGGGCGGTGGCGGGGAGCTCCTCGGGGGTCACGGGTTCGGTGGGCTCGGGGGCGTCGGTGGGGCCTTCAGTGGGGCCGTCAGTGGGGCCATTGGTGGGGCCGTCGGTGGGCGTATCGCCGTCACCGCCGCAGGCCGCCAGCGCCAGGACCAGCGTGAGGGCCAGCAGGATCGCTAAAAACTTTTTCATTTTGATCTCCTTCCTTCTCAATAAAGGATGAATTTTCTATTCTCACCGTCTCCGGGGAGGGTTCCCCCCGGGACGGATCAAATACCGTGTCTCTCCCCTCCCCCGGTTCGGGGGAGGGAAATCAAGTATGTGTGGGGGAAGCTCAGACGGCGTTGGCGTTCATCATCTCGGTGTACTCAGCGATCTCGGCATCGGTAAGGACGTTGTAGCCGCTGGGCCCGAAGAAGGTGATCATGGCGTTGGCGTGGTAGTAGTTGAACTGGCGGGTGGCCTCGTCCACGTAGTCGGCGGCCTTGCCCTGGCCGTTATCAATAATGTCGTGGATGCCGATCTTGTTGAAGTACTCGGTGCAAGCGGTGTGGTAGCCGGCGATGGAGACCCAGCCGTAGGGGATGGGCCTCATGCAGGAGGCGAAGAAATCCTCCCAGTGGGACCTGTGCTCCTCGTCCATATCCTTGCAGTACATGTCGATGTAAGCGTCCCAGACGCCCTGGTCTGTGGTGAGGGGCGCGGGCATAGCCGCGGCGCGCAGGGGCTGGCCGGAGGCGTTGACGATGGACTCGTCGTTGTAGATGGCGATACGGGCATACCAGCCGTCGATGCCGAAGGTCATGAACTTCATGAGCTCATAGGCCTCGCGGGGGTACTTGGTGGAGCTACCGACACCGCCGAAGTCCATGGTGGCGATGGTGTTGTGGAGCTTGCTGGTGTCCTCCTTGTTGACGGCGGGGACGACGTAGGGGACGATGTCCAGGTTGTAGAACTCCATGTTGGAGACGCCGTCCTCATTCTTGGCGAACCAGAGGTTCTGATAGGTCCAGAAGGACTCGGTGAAGGTGGCCACGTGGCCGGAGAAGCCGCACCACGCGCTGGGGTCGCCCAGCCAGTCCTCATTGGCCAGGGTGTCGCGCTTGGGGGCAAGATAGCCGTTGACGCGAAGGTCGCCGCCCTCCTGCTCGCCCACAGCCCAGGCGGAGAGGTCGAAGTCCTTGCCGTCGAAGCCGAACTCGCCGATGATGTCGCCGCCGACGACGATGCCGTAGAGGGAGTCGAGGCGGTTCTGATCGGTGAAGCAGCCGAAGTATTCCGTACCGTCAATGGTTTTGGGCTGCTTGCCGGCCTTGATGATGTTGATGAAATCGGACCACTGCCAGTTCTGGTCGGGGATGTCGATGGAGAGCTTCTTTAAGACGTTGCGGTCAACGGCAATGGCGTTGGGGAAGAACTTCATGGGGACGGAATACCGGTGGCCCGTAAGGCCGTAGCAGCCGATGTTGGCCTCGTTGATGGTGGCGGCCAGGAGCGGGGTCTCGTCATCGGAGTCCCAATATTTCGCGATGTCCAGGAAGATCCTGTTGGACAGGGCGTAGTCGGCGTCGGAGCTCATCAGCACGTCCGGGGTCTCGCCGTTGTTGATGAGGGTGCTCAGCGTGGTGTTGTAGGTGCCCACATCCTCAAAGACGGTTTCCACATGGATGTTGGGGTAGATCTGCATAAAGATCTTCGCCAGCTGCTTGGTGGTCTCATCGTCGTCGAAGTTGAAGTACCGGAGGGTGATCTCCTCTGTGGTCATGTTCTTGTACTTCTTGAACTGATGGTCGAAGCCGTCGATGGTGACGAGCTCATACTCGCCGCACTCATCGGCCCCGACGTACTCGCCGCCGCCGCCATCGCCGTTGCACCCGGCAAGGATGCCGACCAGCATGAGGGCCGCGAGGCAAAGCGCCAATATCTTCTTTTTCATATTTACCTCCAATGTTTTTTTTATTTTGACGGGCGCGCGGCCCGTTCAATACACTTCCGCGCCCCTCCCCCCAATGGGAGGAGGGGATGAATTTTATTCGCCGGTGATACCGGTGCGGTCGATGGACTCAACGAACTGCTTCTGGAGCACGAAGTACAGCAGGAGCAGCGGCAGGATGGAGAGCATGGTGCCCGCCATGCTGATGGACTCGTTGAGGGTGGGCGCGCCGGAGCCTGAGCTTCCGCCGGCGGCCTGGTAGTTGCCGTAGTTGGTGGCGAAGTTCTGGAGCTGGATGACCAGGGTCGTCCAGTAGGAGTTCCCGTAGACGCCGTGGACGTAGAGGTTCGTGAGATACGCCTCGTTCCAGTACCAGACGAAGGAGAAGAGGCCCACCGTGATGAACGCGGGCTTGGCGCTGGGGAGGGCCACCTTGTAGAAGGACTCAAAGTAGCCCGCGCCGTCGATCTTGGACGCCTCGATGAGGACCTTGGGGATCTGGCGGAAGAACTGCCAGAAGATGAGGATGAAGATGGGGGCGTTGATGCCCTGCGCCAGGATCGCCGGGAGGATGAAGGCCCACAGGGAGTTCAAGATCTTCATGTTGGAGTAGAGCACGTAGGTGGGGATCATGGTGATCTGGCTGGGGAGCACGAAGGTCAGGATGATGATGCCCATGCAGATGGCCTTGCCCTTGAAGTTGAACCGCGCCAGGCCGTAGCCCACGATGGAGCAGGAGACCAGGTTGCAGATGGTGGGGACGCCGGCGATGATGATGCTCTGCAGCAGGGACTTCCAGAAGTTCATACTGCCGGCGGCCTGTTTGTAGTTTGAGAAGTTCAGGGAGCTGGGGATCCACTTGATGGAGGAGTCCAGAAGGTCGTCCAGGCTCATGAAGCTGGCGGAGATCATGTGCAGCAGCGGATAGACGTAGATGAAGCCGATGCAGATGAGCAGGGCGTAGACCATGAACTGCTTTAAAAAGCCCTCCTTGTCCTTGGTGCCCATGAGAAAGCGGCGGATCTTGTCCTTGTTGATGGACTTGTACCAGGGCTTCTTTTGGATATTAGTAGTCCTCTCGCTTCGTGGTGCGCGTGGTGATCTTGCCTTGTTTCCTCTGGCGGTCAATACGCTTTGCATTACGGACGTTCCTCCTTTCTATCTTCTTGCGGTTGCGGGCTTCCTGCTTCCTGGCCCTCTTGGCGCGCTTGACCTGCTTCTCATAGGGATCCTTGCGGGTCATGAGTAGGAGCGCGAAGAGGCCGACCAGGACGATGACAACGACGGTGTAGAGCCAGGCCATGGCGGCGGCGTAACCGTAGCCGCGCCCCGGCGCGCCGGAGAACATGGAGTCCTGGATGAGCCCGATGATGGGGTTCTGGTCGTTGTTGGAGGTGAAAACTACGGTGTAGACCACGTTCAGGAGGATCATGGACTTCAAGTTCGGCAGGGTGATCTTCCAGAAGCACTCCCACCCGGAGCCGCCGTCGATCTTGGCGGCCTCGTACATGGATTTGTCGATTTTCTGGAGTCCCGAGAGGAAGATCAGGATCTGCACGCCGGAATACCACAGCGTCATGATCATGTTGTTGAAGAGGTCCGTGATGGGCTCCGCCAGCATCTTGGGTAAGACGCCGCTGATGGTGTTGGTCAGG
>CANQZF010000105.1 GCA_947628265.1 uncultured Oscillospiraceae bacterium | reverse complement strand
ATGAAGGGAGACAGGAAAATGAAGGATCAAAACTGCGGCTACTGTGTGGGCGGGGCGCCTCTGGCGGCCTTCGGCATCAAGATCTGCGACCTTAGCGTTTCTCAGCTCATCCTCTTCAAGGAGCAGTCCCACCCCGGCCGGTGCATCGTGGCCTACAAGGACCACGTCAGCGAGATCGTGAACATCTCCGACGCCGAGCGGGACGCCTTTTTCGCCGACGTAAACAGGGCGGCACGGGCCATCCACGCGGTGTTCCACCCGGACAAGCTCAACTACGGCGCTTACGGCGACACCGGCTGTCACCTCCACATGCACCTGGTGCCCAAGTATAAGGACGGCTTCGAGTGGGGCGGCGTCTTTGCCATGAACCCCGGCGAGAAGTTCCTGACGGACGGGGAATACGCGGAAATAATTGAAAAGATCAAGGCGGCCCTGTAAGGCAAAAGAAAGCTATAAAAAGGCGTTGCGGCAAACCCGCAGCGCCTTTTTGGTTATAAGTTTTTCAGCGCCGCCCGGCGGCGGTACATATCGAGGTAGGCGTCGCGGCGCCAGGCATCGATCTTCACGCGCAGCTCCTCCAGGCGCTCCCGGGTCAGCAACGAGACGGCAAAGGGGGCGTAGAGGGTGCCGGAGCCCTCCCGCAGCCGCTCCACGGCGCTGTCGAAGGCGATGAAGGGCCGGAAGCGGCTGGAGGTCTCCTCCACGGTGGAGACCAGCACATCCGCAACGGCGATGATCCCGATGAGCGGGCGCATGGGGGAATCCAGAATGGAGAAGTCCATGGGGTAGCCGCCCTTGCCGTCGTAGCGGCAGTGGTGGCCCTCGGCCACGGGGGCCAGGTCCTCGGTGGAGGGGTGGGAGAGGAGGAGCCGCGCCCCGCAGAAGGCGTGGAGCTGCAGGATGAACTCCTCATCCCGGAGAATGCCCCGGCAGGCCGAGGCCTCGAAGTTCACGAAGTGGATCATGCCGGCGTCGTAGACCGTCCCGGCCCTCCGGGCAAGGCGCTCCAGCTCCCCGGCGCGCTCCCGGACGTCCGCCGCGTCGGTATAGCCCAGGGACAGCAGCTTTTCCGGGCAGTCCGCCACGGCCCACCCGGTGAGCGCGGCCGCTATGCGGCTGGCCGTCCACATCCTGGCGTAGAGGTTGGGGCACCGGGCCGCCAGGGCGTTTTGAAGGACCTCGTAAAACGGCATCCCGCCGGGGATGTCCCGGTAGAAATACACGAATTGCTTCAGGTGGAACATAATGAGCTCGTCATCGCCGCTGGGGTATCTGACCAGCCATTGAAAGGCGCGGCGGGTCATCCGGGAGATCCGCAGCTCCACGCTGTCGGCCTCGCCGGAGCTCGTAAGGCGCCGGGAATAGTCCATGTAATACGACGGCGCGCCCAGGTGGGAGAAGAGGCTCTGGGAGCTCATGTCGGTGTCCTCGCAGGTGGTGGAAAGGCCGTAGAGGAGGTCCAGCAGCTCCGAAAGCCGCATGGCACCGCAGTGGTACCGGGCGGCGTAGTAGGCGTACTGCCACCGGGGCTGAAGAGGCTGGCCCCGCTCCCGGAGGGCGTTCAGCTGGCGCTCCTGGACGATCTGCGCCGACTCCAGGACCCTGGCGAAGGCGTCGGGCCCCGCCTGGCCGGAGCGGAGGAAATTCAAAAGGGAGGTGCACTCCTGATGGGTCTTGAAAAGGTAGGTATCCCACGGCAGGGAGGGCGTCTTGGCCCGGATGTCCGGGTCGGAGAGGATGGCGATGGCCCTGTTGATCACCGCAAGCTTAGCCTTGGAGGAGGCGGGGTCGGAGGAGGTGTAGCCCAGGGCGATATTGGACATGCTGCGGTGTATGTAGCCCCGGATCTCAGGGTCGGTGATGTCGTCGTACTCCGTGTCGAAGTAGGAGGCGCTCTCCGTGAAGCACATGCGCATCCTGGTGGAATAGAGGCGCATACCCACGGGGCTCATCATCTGCTCCAGGCTGTGGAGCGCCATGCCCACGTAGTAGAGCTCCCGGATGATCCCGTCCCTGTCGCCGTTCCGGCGGGCGCGGCTCAAAAGGGCCTGGTGGATGAGGTAGTTGAGCTCCACGTCGTTGCCCACGCCGGGGCGCATCAGCTCCGAGGCGAATTCGGTGAGGTCCGCCTCTTCCTCCGGGGAGATCTCAAAGATATTCCCCAGCACGGGGAAGAAGTTGTCCCGCAAAAGCTCCGTCCCCCGCCGGACGGCCTCCAGAGAGGCGCGGCGCGTCTCCACCGTGGCGGCGACGAACGCCTCCGGCTCCAGCTTGTCGGCGGAGGGCCGGACCTGCTGGGCGGCGGAGCGCAAAAGCTCCAGATACTCCTTCTGATACGGCTTCACCGGACGGCACCCCCCTCCCGGGACGGCACGGCGGAGAGGTACTTCGCCATCACGTCGGAGAGTCCCTGAAGGCTCACGGGCTTTGAAATGTGGTCGTTCATCCCCGCCTCGATACAGGTGCGGATGTCCTCCACGAAGGCGTTGGCGCTCATAGCCACGATGGGGATCTGGGTGGCGTCAAATCTCGGGAGCTCCCGGATGGCCCTGGCGGCGGCGAGGCCGTCCATGACGGGCATCTGTATATCCATGAAGATGAGGTCGAAGCGTCCCGGGGGGGAGTTGCGGAACATATCCAGGGCCTCCTGGCCGTTCCCGGCGCACTCCACCGCCGCCCCCAGCATCTCGATGAGCTCCGTGCCGATCTCGCGGTTTATCTCGTTATCCTCCACCAGGAGCACGTTGCGCCCGGTAAAGCTGCCGAGGCCGTCCCCGGAGAGATTTGGCCCTGCGGCGCGGCCCTCCGGTGTGAAGGCGTAGAGCGCCTCCCCGAGCCGCGAGCGAAAGAGCGGCTTCGGAACGAAGGCGGAGACGCCGTTTTTCTTCATCTCGTCGGCTGAAAGCGTCCACTCGTAGGCGGACATGATGAGGACGGGGATCTCCCCGCCCAGCAGCTCCCGGAGCTCCCGGCAGACCTGGACGCCGTCCACCACGGGAAGCCGCCAGCCCAGAAGGACCGCGAAGTAGTCGCGCCCGTCCATGTGGGCCTGGGCCGCCAGCTCCGTGGCCTCCCACCCGGAGCCCACGGCGTCGCAATCCATCCCCAGGTCGCTCAGGATCTCCCGGAGGTTTTGAAGGGAGGCCCCGTCGGAATCCGCCGCCAGGACGCGAAGGCCCCGCAGCGCCTGGAGGCCCGTCTCGTCGTCGTCCTCCTGTACCAGGGGCAGCGTCACGGTAAAGCAGGTGCCCCGGCCGGGCTCGCTCTCCACGTTGATCTCGCCGTTCATCATCTTCACAAGGTTATTGGTGATGGCCATCCCCAGGCCCGTGCCCTCGATACGCGCGACGCCCTCGGCCCGCTCAAAGGGCATGAAGACGCGCTTGAGAAATTCCGGCGTCATGCCCATGCCGGTGTCACGGACGATGAACTGATAATAGGCGCCTGTGCGCCCGGAGAAGGTGGCCTTGCCCGTCTCCCGCACCGTGAGGGAGATGGACCCCTCCTCGGGGGTGAATTTCACGGCGTTGGAGAGGATGTTGATGAGCACCTGCTGGATCCGCAGCTGGTCGCCCCGGATGTGCTCCCGCCGGACGCCGGTGAAGTCCAGGGTGATACGCTGGCGCTTCTTCTCCGCCTGGGGGCGGAAGACCGCCATCAGAGCGTGGAGGAAGTCCGCCATGGTAAAGCTCTCCTCCGAGATGGACATCTTGCCGCTCTCGATGCGGGACATATCCAGAATGTCGTTAATGAGGCCCAGGAGGTGCCGGGAGGAGAGGCTGATCTTCTCCAGGCAGTCCTCCACCCGCTCCCGCTCGTCCAGGTGCGCCTTGGCGATGGTGGTCATGCCGATGATGGCGTTGAGCGGCGTGCGGATGTCGTGGGACATGTTGGATAAAAAGTCGCTCTTGGCCCGGTTGGCGGCGTTGGCGGCCTCCAGGGCGCTCCGGAGGGCGGCGTTGGTGGCCTCCGCCCGCTCACGCTCGGCCAGCCGTTCCTCGGAGAGGTCCCGCAGCAGCACCAGCGTCAGATTGTCCGGAAAGACGGCGAACCTGGCGGCGACGGTGACGCCGCCGATGTCCCCTATCCAGTGCTCCGCTCCCTCCCGGAGCGACGGGGCGATCCAGGTGATAAGCTCCTCGCACGCCACCGGGAACGCCTCGGCGGGGGCGTTGCGGTAGACGCACCGCCAGCCGTCGTCGCCGTCGTGGGTGAGTATCAGCGCCGGAGCGGACATTTTATCAAAGCCGACCTTGAATTTACTTAAAAATTCCTCCATACCGTGCCCTCCTCCCGCAGCGCCCGTTCATTCAGGTTAGTTAAAGTTATTTTACCATATCCCCCGGCTTTTGTCCACAATTTCCGGTGTTTTCCGCCCCATCGCAAAAATTAGTTGACAACCGGGAAAAATCCGTATAAAATACACAATACACGCCCTTGTAGCTCAGCAGGATAGAGCGTTCGCCTCCTAAGCGAAAGGCCACGCGTTCGAATCGCGTCAAGGGTGCCAAAGGGCCCGGATATTCGTTGAATATCCGGGCCCTTTTGTTGTCAGAGTGGTTCGATGGGATTACGCCCAGGGGTTCTCGGTGGGGTACGGGAGGGTCTTGGGGTGGTTGTAGGCGATGTCCTGGACGCCCAGGTACTTCAGGACCTCGAAGAGGGCCTTGCCGCAGTGGGCGAAGGCCACGGCGCCGTGGTGGGGATAGCGCTTCTGGATGAGCACGTGGCGGTAGAAGCGGCCCATCTCCGGGATGGCGAAGATGCCGATACCGCCAAAGGAGCGGGTAGCCACGGGCAGGACCTGGCCCTCGGCCACGTAGGAGCGGAGGTTCCCCTCGCTGTCGCACTGGAGGCGGTAGAAGGTGATGTCGCCGGGGGCGATGTCGCCCTCCAGGGTGCCCCGGGTGAAGTCGGGGTCGGATCCCTCCGGCTCCAAAAGGCGGTGCTGGATGAGTTGGTACTTGATGGCCCGGGACTCACACATCTTGCACTCCGGGGTGTTGCCGCAGTGGAAGCCCATGAAGGTGTCGGTGAGCTTATAATCGAACTTGCCCTTGATGTCCTCGTCGTAGATATACTGGGGCACGGAGTTGTTGATGTCCAGAAGCGTCACGGCGTCGGCGGTGACACAGGCCCCTATGTACTCGCTGAGCGCGCCGTAGATGTCCACCTCACACGCCACGGGGATGCCGCGCGCGGCAAGACGGGAGTTTACGTAGCAGGGCTCGAAGCCGAAGGCCTCGGGGAAGGCGGGCCAGCACTTGTTGGCGAAGGCCACGTACTTCCGGGCGCCCTTGTGGTTTTCGGCCCAGTCCAGGAGCGTCAGCTCAAACTGGGCAAGGCGCTCGTTCATCTCCGGGAAGTAGCGCCCCTCCCCCATCTCCTTGGCCATATCCGCGCAGACGGCGGGGATGCGGGGGTCGCCCGCGTGGGCCTTGTAGGACACCAAAAGGTCGAGCTCGGAGTTCTCCTCGATCTCCACGCCCAGCTCATAGAGGCCCTTAATGGGGGCGTTACAGGCGAAGAAGTCCTGGGGACGGGGGCCGAAGGTGATGATCTTGAGGTTCTTGACGCCGATGATGGCGCGGGCGATGGGGACAAACTCCCTGATCATCTTCACGATGTCGTCGCAGGTGCCCACGGGGTACTCGGGGATGTAGCCCTTGAGGTGCCGGAGCCCCAGGTTGTAGGAGCAGTTGAGCATACCGCAGTAGGCGTCGCCGCGCCCGTTGATCATGTCGCCGTCCCCCTCGGCGGCGGAGACGTACATGCAGGGGCCGTCGAACTTCTGGGCGATGAGGGTCTCGGGGGTCTCGGGGCCAAAGTTGCCAAGGAACACAACGAGCGCGTTGCACCCGGCGTTTGTCACGTCCTCCACGGCCTTCAGGGCGTCGTGCTCATTTTCCACGGTGACGGGGCACTCGTAGAGGTCCCCCTTGTAGGCGGCCACGATGTTCTTTCTTCTCTGGGTGGACAGCGCGATGGGGAAGCAGTCGCGGGAGACGGCGATAATGCCAAGCTTTACCTCAGGGATATTGGACATATTCTTTTCCTCCTTATTTATTTCAGGCGTTTTCTATAGCCGTTAAAATGGTGTCCAGCATGTTTGTCTCCACGGCCTCGATGTCCCCGGCGTCGGAGGCGCGGGTGAGGTCGGGGTCGATGGGCAGGCGGGCGGTGACGCGGATGCCGTGGGCCGCCGCCAGCTCCTCCAGATGGCTCTGGCCGTAGATATAGTGGCGCTTGTGGCAGTCGGGGCACTCAAAATAGGACATATTCTCCACAACGCCGAGGACCGGAATCTCCATGAGCTCCGCCATCTTCACGGCCTTCTCCACGATCTGGCTCACCAGCTCCTGGGGGGAGG
>CANQZF010000104.1 GCA_947628265.1 uncultured Oscillospiraceae bacterium | reverse complement strand
GGTGGGCTCGTAGCTTTCCACATCGGGGAGCTTCAGGGGCAGCTCGGACTCCGGCAGCGGCACCCAGCCGCACTTTTCGCACCAGACCATGGGGATGGGCTCGCCCCAGTACCGCTGGCGGGAGAAGACCCAGTCCCGAAGCTTGAAGTTGACCTTGGCCGCGCCTATCCCCTTCTCCTCCAGCCACTTTATCATGGCGGGGATGGCGTCCTTGACGGTGAGGCCGTTTAAAAAGTCGGAATTGACTAAAATTCCCGTCTCGTCCTTGGCGGTGAAGGCGGCTTTTTGTACGTCCTCCCCGCCGGAGACCACCTCGATGATCTCGCAGCCGAACTTCTTGGCAAACTCCCAGTCCCTGTCGTCGTGGGCCGGGACGGCCATGATGGCGCCGGTGCCGTAGGTGGCAAGGACGTAGTCGGAGATAAAAATGGGAATCTCCCGTCCGTTCACGGGGTTGACGGCCGCCACGCCCGCGAGCTTCACGCCGGTCTTTTCCTTGTTGAGCTCCGTGCGCTCCATGTCGGACTTGGAGGCCGCGAGACGCTGATAGGCCGTGACCTCGTCTAAGTTTTGAAGGAGCGGGGCCCACTTGCGGATCAGGGCGTGCTCAGGGGAGAGCACCATGTAGGTGGCCCCGAAGAGGGTGTCGGGCCGGGTGGTGAACACCACGATCTCGTCCCCCGTGGTGGCCTTGAAGGTGACCTCCGCGCCGGTGGAGCGCCCGATCCAGTTTTTCTGCTGGGTCTTCACCCGCTCGATGAAGTCCATGTCGTCCAAATCGTCGATGAGCCGCTGGGCGTACTCGGTGATCTTCAGCATCCACTGGGATTTCTCCTTGCGGATGACGGGAGAGCCGCACCGCTCGCAGACGCCCTCCACCACCTCCTCGTTGGCAAGCACGCATTTGCAGGAGGTGCACCAGTTCACGGGGACCGTGGCCTTGTAGGCAAGGCCGTGCTTATAGAGCTGGAGGAAGATCCACTGGGTCCACTTATAGTACTCCGGGTCTGTGGTGTCCACCACCCGGTCCCAGTCGAAGCCGAAGCCCAGCATTTTGAGCTGACGGGTGAAGTTCTGGATGTTGTCGTGGGTGACCTTGGCGGGGTGGACGTGGTTCTTGATGGCGAAGTTCTCCGTGGGCAGGCCGAAGGCGTCAAAGCCGATGGGGAAAAGGACGTTGTAGCCCTCCATCCGCTTTTTCCTTGTCACCACGTCCATGGCGGTGAAGGGCCTGGGGTGCCCCACATGGAGCCCTGCGGCGGAGGGGTACGGGAACTCGATGAGCCCGTAAAATTTGGGCTTATCGGAGCCCGTCTGGGCCCGGAAGGGCTTTTCCCGCTCCCAGACGTCCTGCCATTTTTTCTCAATAGCCGTAAAATCGTATTTCATGCTTGCCGCTCCTTATCCCTGGGTGATGAGGGAACTGATGTCCACCTGGGGCGCGTCGGCCCAGAGGTGCTCTAAGTTGTAGAATTTGCGGGTCTCGTCGGTGAAGATATGGACCACCAGGCACCCGAAGTCCACCAGCACCCAGCCGCCGCCGTGGTAGCCCTCGGTGCGCAAGGGCCTCTCGCCCTGGGCCTCCAGGGCAGCCTCCACCTCGTCGGAGAGGGTCTTGATGTGGGTGGTGCTGCCGGCGGTGCAGATGACGAAGTAGTCGGCCAGGACCGTGACGTCCCGGGTCTCCAGGACCTTGATGTTCTCGGCCTTCTTCTGGTCCAGGGTCTTGACGGCGATGTCGGTCAGTTCTTTCGGTGTTAACATGTTACTGCCTCCCTAAAATAGTCTTAAATGGGGCGTTTTCACCCGTAAACCTTCAAATTTCCGCTGGTGGCGTAAAGGCTGCCGTTGGAGTCCCGGGCCACCATGTCAAAAAACGCGGCGGGCAGGTCTTCATTGAAGGGGTTTAAGTACTCGTTCACCATCTCCCGCCATCCGTTGAACTCCACGGTGGAGTAGGAGCCGCCGAAGGCCCAGTCGTTGTAGTTTCCGGGCATGGTGTAAAAATGGATGTTCTCAAAATCCATTTTCAAAAGCTCCTTGGCGAACCACCCGCACTCCCCGGCGTCCAAGCTCGTCTTCACGTCCTTCAAAACGATGTCGATGAGGGTGGAGATGGGGACGCTGTTGGCGTTCTCCAAGATCTGCTTGGCGGCGGCGGTGAGGAAGCTCTGCTGGGCGTGGATGCGCCCGATGTCCTGGTCGTCGTACCCGGCGCGAAAGCGCATGTACTCCATGGCCTGTTGGCCGTTCAGGCGCTGCTGGCCCTTGTTGAAGTGGATGTAGAGCCCCTGTTCGGGGTCCTCGTAGTTCATGTTCTGGGGAACGTAGTAGTCCACGCCCCCGATGGCGTCCACAAGCTTAATAAAGGCATTGAGGTTCACGATGCCGTAGAAATCCGGCTGGAAGCCCAGGACATCGGCGAAGGCCCCAAGGAATTGGGAGTCGTCCTTCTCGCTGTAGAGGGCGCTGTAGACCGTGTTGATCTTCTTCACCGTCCAGGGGACGTTTATAAGGGTGTCCCGGGGGATGCTCACGATGTTGAGGCTATGATCGTTCACATCAAAGCGGGCCGCCATGATGGTGTCCGTGCTGCCGGACATCTTATCCCGGCCCAGGGCCAGGAAGGTGTAGACGCCGCTTTTGCGGGTGAAGTCCTCCGGGATCTGGGTATCCACCTGGAGGTTCGGGTCCTCCGTGGGGGCATCGCTCCCCTCGGAGGGGTCCGCCGGATCAGGCCGGTCGGTGGGGCCGGTGGACGTGGGGCCGGTGGCGTCGGAGGCATCGGGCCTGTTGGGATTTTGGACCACATCGGGGGGCCGCACCTGGGTCTTTACATAGACCACCGCCGCCAGGGCCACCACGGCCAGCGTCGCGAGGACCGCCACCACCGCCTTTTTCCCTCCGGAGGGCTTCTTTTTTCTGTTCCCCGCCCCTGGGGAGGCGGAATGTTTGGCTTTTTTTGTACTTCCAAATAGTTTCATCGTATCTTATCCCTTTTATCCTAAAAGCGCGGTTTTTTCTCTACGGTTCAGGCGTCCGCTCCGCTCTCCCCGCTCTCCTCCTCGGGTTGGGCGGGGCTCTCCGCCTCGGTGGGGGGCGTCTCCTCCCCGGTCCCCTCCGGGGCTGTGCCCTCCTCGCCGGAGGGTCCTTCGGTCTCCGGGGTGTCGCCGGGGTCGGGGGTATCGCCGGGGTCAGGGGTATCGCCGGGTTCCGGGGTGTCGCCGGGTTCCGGGGTGTCACTGGGTTCCTGGGTGTCGCTGGGCTCCTGGGTGTCGGTGGGTTCCGGGGTATCGCTGGGCTCCGGGACATCGCTGGGCTCCGGGGGATTTGTGGGATCCGTGGAGGGCGCGGGTGGGATATAGGCGCCCCAGGAGGAGCTGCCCTTCCTCACGCCGCTGGTGGCGTAGAGCTGCCTGGAGGCGTCGCGGGTGAGGATGTCGAGGTTGGCCACGGTCAGCTTCTCGTTGAAGGGACTCAAGTATTCGTTGACCATCTCCAGCCAGTCGTTGACATAGACCGTGACGTAGGACGAGCCGTTCACATAGTCGTTGTAGTTGCCGGGGAGGGTGTAGAACTTCACGTTCTCGATGTCCAGCTTCAAAAGCTGCTGGCCGAACCATGTGCACTCCCCAAGATCCAGGCTGGTCCGCACGTCGTTTATGAAGATGTCCGCCAGGGTGGGAAGGGAGATCTGGTTCTTGTTCTCCAGGATCTGCCCTGCGGCGGCGGTGAGGAACCCCTGCTGGGCGTGGATGCGGCCGATGTCGGCGTCGGAGTAGCCGGCCCGGTAGCGCATATACTCCATGGCTTGTTGGCCGTTCATGTGCTGGAAGCCCTTCGAAAAGTGGATGTGCAGGTCCTGGGCGGGGTCGTCGTAGTTCATGTTCCGGGGGACGTCAAAGTCGATGCCGCCCACCGCGTCCACCAGCTTAATGAAGGCGTTTAAGTTGATGACGCCGTAGAAATCCGGCTGGAAGCCCAGAAGGTCGGCAAACGCCTGGAGGAATTTGGAGTCGTCCTTGCTGCTGTAGAGGAAGTTGTAGATGGTGTTGACCTTTTTCGTGCTCCAGGAGACGTTCACCAGGGTGTCCCGGGGGATGCTGACGATGTTCAGGGTGTTGGCCTTGGTGTCGAGGCTGGCCACCATGATGGTGTCGGTGCTGCCGGAGGCCTTGTCCGTCCCCAGGGCCAGGAAGGTGTAGACCCCCTCCCGGCGGGTGTAGTTATCGGGAATTACCGTTTCCACATCGATGGTGGGGTCCGTGGGGTCGTCGCTGGGGTCCGTGGGGTCCGTGGGCCTCTCCGCAGTGGGGTCCGTGGGCTCCGTGGCCTGGCTGGGCCGGTTGGGCGTATCCACCACATCGGGGGGCTTTATCCGGGACTTTATAAGGATCGCCGCCACGAGAACGACAGCCGCCAGCGCCGCGAGGACGGCGAGGACCGTGATAAGGATCTTCTTATTTTTGGAAAGCCCCGGCTTTTTCCCCTCCTTGGCGGCGTCCTCCGGGCCGTCCGGGGCGGAGGGCGAATGTTTTGACTTACGGGAACTGCCAAATAATTTCATTTTATGATCTTATCCTTTCGATATATAGCAAAGCGCGCCCAGGGTCCTGGCGTGGGGCACGATGCCCCGGGAGCGCATATCCTCGATACTCATGGAAAAGCCCAGCTCCAGGGCCCTGTCCAGGTCCACGTAGGCGAGGCGCCGCAGCTCCTCCACCCCGTCGAAATCCCTGTTCGGCTCGATGTAATCGGCCATGTAAATCACCTTTTCAAGGAGGGCCATGTCCTCCTTGCCGGTGGTGTGCCAGAAGATAGCGCCGTAGACCTCGTCGTCACAGCCAAACTCATATTTGGCGATGCCCGCGCCGGTCTTGGAGTGGAGGAGCTTTCCCTCCTCCCGCTCCATGTCGTCCAATAGGATACCATATTTTTCGCAAAGGCGCAACTGCTCCGGCAGCTTCTCTTTTTTTGTTATGTCGTGGAGGATGGCGGCCTCCCGGGCCCGCTCCACGTCGGCCCCCCACCGGAGGGCCAGGCGCACGGCCTCCTCCTCGCAGCCCTTTACGTGGGCCACGCGCTTGGGTTCCAGCATGGCGTAGGCCTTTTGCCGCAGCCACTCAAACTCCGGCCTCGCGCCATACCACCGGTGACGGATGATCTCGGCGTAGACGGGCTCCGGCAGGAGCTCCCGCCCCTTTCGCTCTCGCAAAAGGGAGCGTATATCCGTGGAGGACGCCTCCCGGACCCGGATGTCCAGGACCTCGATATTGGCGCCGTACTTCTCCCGGAGATTTGCCGCCGCCCTTTGGATGGCCGGCATGTCCTGCGCTCCCCGCCCGAAGACCGCGAGGGCGGCGAGGGAGAGGATTTCCCGGAACTCCCGCCACTCCTCAAAGCACAAAAGCATGTCCGTGCCCATGAGCAAGAAGAGCTTGTCCCCGGGGTATTTCTCCCGGAGGCGGCGGAGGGTGTCCACCGTGTAGCTGCGCCCGCCCCGGCGTATCTCCATATCCGAGACCTTGGCGTGCTTCACCTTTTCAAAGGCGAGCTCCGACATTCGGAGCCTCCCGGCGTCGTCCGGGGAGCCCTCCGGCAAGTCCTTGTGGGGGGGCAGGGCGTCGGGCACGATGAGGAGCTTGTCCAAATTCAGGGCCTTCACCGCCTGGGAGGCGGCCTCCACGTGGCCCAGGTGCGGGGGGTTGAAAGTCCCCCCGAAAAGACCTATCTTCATAACATCCCTACTTTATTAGTTTTATCCTTTTTTCCTCGGGTATGTCCGTATTTTTCCTATAAAGCACAAATTTGGAGCCTATGGCCTGGACCCCGTCGGCGCGGGTAGCTGCGGCAATGGCGTCACAGGCCTCCCGGGCCGTCATCAGCGCCGTCTCCAGCACCCGGCCCTTCAGGAGCTCCCGGGTATGGAAGGCGTTCTCCGCCTCCCGGACCACGTTTTCCGTGACGCCCTCCTTGCCCACGATAAGCACCGGCTCAAGGGAGTTGGCAAGGCCCCGGAGGTACGCCCTCTGTTTGCTGGTCAGCATATATTCTACTCCTTTGTCTTCCCGTTTTCCATATATTCAGCCAATTTTTTCGCGAATTTCCGAAAAGCCTGTCCCCGGTGGGAGATGGCGTTCTTCTCCTCGTCCGAAAGGCACGCCATGGAGTGGCCCAGCCCCGCCGGGATAAAGATGGGGTCGTAGCCGAAGCCGTTCTCCCCCTCGTAGGTAAGGCCGATGGACCCCTCCAGCACCCCCTCACAGGCGATCTCGTCCCCGTTGGGGAAGGCGCAGACCACGGCGCAGACGAACCGGGCGGAGCGGTCGTCGGAACAATTTACGATGGTTATGATCTTTTGACACGTCTCCTCATACGTTTGTTCCCCGCAATACCGGGAGGAATAGACGCCGGG
>CANQZF010000103.1 GCA_947628265.1 uncultured Oscillospiraceae bacterium | reverse complement strand
GGGGCGGTGGTGGACTATCTATTTGAAAAGCGGGGCGTGGACTACGTAAACTCCGGCTACTTCACCTTCAACGGGCCCTCCCGCGCCCTCCACGAAAAGCTGGGCTTCGTCCCCATTTTGGAGACCGCCGTCCCCCTGCCGGAGGGCGGCACCGCCACGGGGGTGGAGACCGTCAAAATGAGCCCCTCCCTGCGCCCGCGGCCGGAGGGCGTCGTCTCCGAAAAATGACGCCGGAAAAAAAGGATTGACAACTCCCGCCCTTATAAGGTAAAATAAAATGCCGTGGGTTTTTTCCCCACGTTTTGCTCGCTACTGCTTCGGGAAATCCCGATGTCGAGTATACATTATTAATTTATGGAGGTGTAAACGAATGAAGAGGACCTATCAGCCCAAGAAGCTCCACCGTTCCAAGGAGCACGGCTTCCGCAAGAGAATGGCCACCGCCAACGGCCGCAAGGTTTTGGCCCGCCGCCGCGCCAAGGGCCGCGCCAGACTCACCCACTGATGAGGGCGGCGCAGCCGGCATTTTCTGGGATATAGGCTTTTTTAAGGGCGGGGAGACTCGCCCTATGGGGCTATGCGGAGTTTTTCACCGTCAAGGTCGAGGTGGCGCATGGAGTTTTCCACATCTCTAAAGGAGAATTTTGAGTTCCGCCGGCTCTACGCCAGGGGCCGGAGCGCGGTGGGCAGGACCCTGGTGCTCTACGCCCGCCGGCGGGAGCGGGACACCAACCGCCTGGGGATCTCCGTCAGCGCAAAGCTGGGGTGCGCCGTGCGCCGCAACCGGGTCCGCCGCCGGCTCCGGGAGGCGTACCGGCTCAACGAGGGGAAATTCCTCCCGGGTACCGACATGGTGATCGTGGTCCGGGGCCGGGGGATGGACGCCCCCTACCGGGCGCTGGAGGCGGAGCTTCTGGCCCTGGCGGGAAAGCTGGGGCTTCTGCGATGAAAACCGTGCTTCTCGCCCTCATCCGCTTCTACCGGAAGAATATCTCCCCCCTGCGTCAGCCCTGCTGCCGGTATTATCCCACCTGCTCGGCCTACGCCCTGGAGGCCATCGAAAAGTACGGCGCTCTCAAGGGCGGCTGGCTGGCCCTGCGCCGGATATTGCGCTGCAACCCCTTCAGCCGCCACGATCCCTACGATCCCGTTCCATAAAACGCTAGAAATCGGAGTGAACACATTTTGGATACTATCGCGAGGCCCTTTGGTCTGCTTTTGATGTTCCTCTACAACATCACCCACAACTACCTTATCGCCATCGTGCTCTTTACGGTCATCGTGAAGCTCATCCTCATGCCCTTCCAGATGAAGAGCAAAAAGGGCATGATGCGCCAGCAACTTCTGAACCCGGAGATTCAGGAGATCCAGAAAAAGCACGCCGGGAACCAGCAGAAGCAGTCTGAGGAGATGCAGAGAATCTACCGGGAGGCCGGCGTCAGCCCCATGTCCGGGTGTCTCTGGTCGCTGCTGCCCTTCCCCATCCTCATCGCCCTCTATCAGGCCATCCGCAAGCCTTTGACCGTGATGATGGGCGTGCCCAAGGCGCTTCTCGCCGCCGGGGGCGCGGTCTACGAGAAGCTCCAGGAGCTGGGCTACCCCGTGGCGCAGCTTACCCAGTCCCAGATCGGCGCCACGGAGTTCATCAACAGCCACTTTTCGGAGTTTGCCGGCCTCGACTCCCACCTAAAGCCCATGACCTTCACGGTACTGGGCCTGGACCTGTCCGCCGTCCCCAACTGGAGGATCTGGACCTTTGACTGGTCCTCCCCCTCAACGTGGTGGCCGGCGGTGGGGCTCTTCCTCATCCCGGTGCTGGCGGCCCTTTTCATGTGGCTGTCCACGAAAATTTCCACCGCCCTCCAGAAGGACCTGCCCGGAGCCAACGTGGAACAGCTGGAGAAGTCCAGCAACTCCCTGATGATGATCATCATCGGGCCCGTGATGTCCCTGTGGTTCGCCTTCGTGCTGCCGGCGGCCATGGGCGTCTACTGGATCGTCAACTCCGTGGTCAGTATCCTGGTGGACGTATTTTTGACCAAGCTCTACGCCAAAACCATGCTCTCCGAGTTTGCCGAGAAGGAGGCCGCCCGGAAGGCCCGGGAGGCGGAGCTGGAGGCCAAGCGGGCCGAGGCGGAGCGCCGCCGGGCCCAGAACGCCGAGCTCCAGACGGACAACACCTCCAAGAAAAAGCAGCAGCAGAAGAAAAAGCAGGAGTCCGCGCAGAAGGCCCTGGAGTACCAGCGGGCCATAAATCCCGAGGAGCCCGCCTACGAGCCCAGCCGCGTGGGGACCCGCCGCTACGCCCGGGGCCGGGGCTACGACCCGGACCGCTTCGCCTACAACGGCGTGGAGGGCGCGTCGGCGGAGACCTCCAGCATCGACGAGGACATAACAGAGGAGCTGGAGGAAAAGCTCCAGCGCGCCGCCGAGGCCGATACGGAAAAGACATCCGGCGACGACGGCAATGAAGAAGAATAAAGGAAGGCTGTAAATGATAAAATCTATCGAAATGACAGGCCGCACCGAGGACGACGCCATCGCCGCCGCCCTCCGTGAGCTGGGCAAGAGCCGGGACGACGTCTCCGTCCAGGTGCTGGAGCGTGCCAGATCCGGCTTTCTGGGTCTGGGCAGCTCCCCGGCCAAGGTCCAGGTGAGCTGGGAGGAGCCCGACGAGCCCGCCCCCGCTCCCGCTCCCGCCGCCTCCGCCGCCACAGGCGATACCGCCCGGGTGGAGGAGTTCCTTCAGGGTCTCTTTGAGCGCATGGGCGTGGAGGCCCAGGCCGAGGCACAGTATGACCCGGAGACCAACACCATCTCCGTGGAGCTCACGGGAACGCGGGTGGGGGCCCTCATCGGCCGCCGGGGCGAGACGCTGGACGCCATCCAGCACCTCACCAATTACGTGCTGAACTCCGGCTCGGAGGAGCGCACACGGGTCAACATCGACGCGGAGAACTACAGGGCCAAGCGGGCCGACGCCCTCACCGGCCTTGCCAGAAAGACCGCCGCCCGGGTGGTCCGCTCCCGCCGCAGCCAGACCCTGGAGCCCATGAACGCCTACGAGCGCCACGTCATCCACACCGCCCTCCAGGATTTTGAGGGCGTCACCACCTATTCCACCGGCACGGAGCCCAACCGCCGCGTGGTGGTGGCCTACGACCCCGCCACGGCCCCCAAGGACATCGAGCGCACCGACGAGCGCCCCTACCGCAGCGATGACCGCCGGGACGACAGGCGGGATGACCGCCGCCGGGACGACCGCCGTGACTCCCGTCCCCCCAGAAGGTCCCCCTCCGGCTACCCCAGCCGCCCCGTCTACCCCGGCGCCTCCCCCGACCCGGAGAAGCCCCCGGTGGATAAGACAGTTCGTGAATGGAATTGACCCCTCTCGCGGGAATAAATTTAAGGAGGAAACGATCATGTTCGAGGAAATTCGTGACATCATGGCCAGCACCCTGGACCTTGACGAGGAGAAGCTCACGGAGGACACCAACCTCCGCACCGACCTGGACATCGACTCTTTGGACCTGGTGGAGTTCGTCTCCGAGGTGGAGGACCACTTCGGCATCATGATCCCCCAGGACTCCCTGGAGGGCATCGAGACCATCGGCCAGTTTGCCAAGCTGGTGGAGAGCCTGGTAAAATAAAAACCTCACAGACGCCAAAGCTCCCGGAGAAGCCTTCTCCGGGAGCTTTTTTTCGTTTCTCACTCCTCTATCCCCGGGAGCGGGATGCTCCGGGGCGGGACAAGCCCGCCGAAGAGCTGGACGCCGGCGGGGTCGCCGGCGGGGACGGCCTCATCCAGCTCCCGCCTTTTCCGGTTGGCGGCGAAGAGGTAGACGGTCCCCTCGCTGTCCTCCACGTACTGGCGGCAGACCATCCGGCCCCGGACGTAAAAGATCCCGGCCTCCCCGGGGCGCGGGAAGGCCCTCCGGGAGACGTACACCGTCTCCCCCTTTTTGATGTACGGCTCCATGGCGTCGTCGGTGACGGTGACGGAGAAATCCGCCCGGGAGGCCTCCCCCCGGGGCCTCCGGCGCAGCTCCGGCGTCCAGACGGCGGGCTCCCTTTGGGGATATTTTTTCACGCTCCGCACCTCCCAAGCCCATTTGGAATAGGATATATGGCTATTATACGCCCTCCTCCCCCAAAGGTCCAGCTGTTTCCCGAATTTTTGTTGTCACCGGGGGCGGGAGGGTGTATAATTAAAATGAGGTCGCAAGGAGGAATACGAGTGGACATCATCGTACTTTGCGGGGGTCTCTCGCCGGAGAGGGACGTGTCACTCAAAAGCGGCGCCATGATCGCCAGGGCCCTTCGGGAAAACGGCCACCGGGTGGCGGTGGTGGACGCCTTTTTCGGATATACCGGGGAGTATACGGACCCCAAAGAGATCTTCGACTGCCCCTGCGGGGACCCGGAGGCGGAGATAGCGGAAAACGCCCCGGACCTCAGCGCCCTCGCGGCGCTGCGAAGCCAAAAGAACCGCAGCCGCGTGGCGGATGACCTTCTGGAGGTCTGCCGCGCCGCCGATATGGTGTTCCTGGGCCTCCACGGGGCCGACGGGGAGGACGGGCGGCTCCAGGCCATGCTGGACATCGCCGGCATCCCCTACACCGGCTCCGGGCACCTCGGCTCCGCCATCGCCATGGACAAGGTCACCGCCAAAAGGCTCATGCGGGAGGCGGGCGTGAACACGCCGGAGGGCGTCACCGTGACGCGCGCCACCGCCCACGCCCCGGCGCCGTTTTTGCCCTGCGTGGTGAAGCCCCGTTCCGGCGGCTCCTCCGTGGGGACCTCCGTGGCAAAGACCGAGGGCGAGTACGCCGACGCCCTCCAGCTGGGCTTCGGCTACGCTGACGAGCTTTTGGTGGAGAGGTACATCCAGGGGCGGGAGATCGACGTAGGCGTCCTGGACGGCGAGGCCCTGCCGCCCATCGAGATCGCGCCCAAAAGCGGCTTTTTCGACTACAAGAATAAATACCAGCCCGGCGCCGCCCGTGAACTCTGCCCCATCCCGGACCTGCCCGAAGCGCTGGACCGGGCCCTCCGGGAGACGGCCCTGCGGGTCAACGACGCCCTGGGCCTTGCGGTCTACGCCCGGATGGACTTCATCGTGGACAGGGAAAATAAGATCTGGTGCCTGGAGGCCAACACCCTCCCCGGCATGACCCAAACCAGCCTCCTCCCCCAGGAGGCCCAGGCGGCGGGGATCGGGTATAATGAGCTCTGCGAGAGGATCCTGGAGGCGTCGAGAGCAATAAGGACCCTCTGATCTCCGGGGGCCGGGGGCCTCAGCCCCCACCTCTTCACTATTCACTCTTCACTTTTCACTTTTCACTAAAAGCCCCCAATTTATATCCGCACCCCGATCAAGGCGCAAACGCCCCCTGTAAGGACCGCGCATCTGGGCGGCCCGCTCCCCCGATTTTCCACGTGCGTCCCGATAAAAAGGTTTGCGGCGATGCCGCACATTAAATCATTCGCCGCAAAATTCCGCAGCGAAAACCGTATCCCAGAAGGCGTATGCAAATCGGAAAAGGGCCGCTGTGGGCAGCGGCCCGTACGGCGGATTTATGGTTTTTACGTTTGTCGGAAGGCGTATGCGTATCGGTAGGCGGTCGGCCGTGGGCGGTGACCGTAGGGAGGCATTTTGCGTTGATCGAGGCCCGGATGTAAATCTGGGACGGGCGGGTTTGGAACCCGCCCCTACGAGAATTTTGAAGGATTTTCCATTAAATTAAAACGTAACATTTCAAAGTTTTTCGTAGGGGAGGGTCCCAGACCCTCCCGCGCTCCGCACCAGCGAGGCGCGAGGCGCAAAGCGCCAGCGCCAGCGGATATAGACGCTGTTCTACCGATTACCACACGACAACCACCCAGGCAGCGCGGCGGAGGGTAGACGCAACCTCTACCGTCTACCACCCAGGCAGCGTCGCCCGAATTTATAATTCGGGCTTACGCGGACGTAGCCGCTTCTCAATACGACCACACCCGCGCGGATATGGTTCCACCCGTGTGTATCGACCCCCACTGCGGGAGCCGACCCGCCAGTATACGGTAAAAACCCAAAGCTACAGAGCACCCAAAAAAAGTTTTTCTTCCTTTGCTTCTTTCCATTCTTTTTCCAAAAAGAATGGAAAGAAGACTCCCCCGGCCCTGCTGCCGGACTCAGCAAAAAGGAGGCACCCCAAGATGAAAATGAAACCCCTGACAGTGGACAAGATCGCGGAAATCACCGGCGGCCGCTATGTGGGCCCCTACCGGCTCCGCAACGACAGGATCACCTCCGTCTCCATGGACAGCCGGGACGTGGAGGCGGGCGGGCTCTTCGTGTGCATCAAGGGACAGCGGGTGGACGGCCACGACTACGCCCAGGAGGCCGTGGAGCGCCGGGGGGCCCTGGTGTACCTCACTGAGCGGG
>CANQZF010000102.1 GCA_947628265.1 uncultured Oscillospiraceae bacterium | reverse complement strand
AAGACAGTGGCAGATGGGGAGCAGACGCTCCGGGAGGCGGAGCAGAAGAAGGTGGACGTGCAGATGCTCTTGAATACCCTGCGGCAATGCACGGAACTGAAAGAACTCACGCCGACCATAGTGAACTCTCTGATACAGCGGATAGAGGTCCATAAGAGCGAGAAGCCCCATAAACACAATCGTGTCAAGGTGGACATCTACTTCACCGCAGTAGGGTTGATAGACCTGCCAACAGAGCAGGAGATAGTACAGATCATGGAGGAAATGCGCCGTAACCCCCAGAATGTAAGGCTTCCAGCCTGAAAAATGGATACGGTGCAGCCCCTCAATGGGACTACACCGTACCATTTCAAAAATACTTCCTTATCCGCCCCGGCCATTAGGGCGGCGGGATTTACTTTCCACGTTTATTATCCGCCACCGTTTACATAGGGGCCGCCAAAAGAGGCGGCCCCTACGGCGTTTAAGGGGGGCGATGCGGTGACGGGGAGCGGGCCGCCGTGGGCGGCGGCCCCTACGGCGGTGTAAAAGGGCATGGCAATAAACGGGGGACGGGCCGGCCAGGTGTCCGGCCCCTACGCCAAGTTTTCGCGTTTAAATATAACATTTCGATTATTACACCGTCCAAAAAAACGCCGTACGGGCCGCCGCCCACGGCGGCCCTTTTCCTAATCACGATCCGCACCCCATCAAACGCACAATGTCCTCGTACGGGCCGCACACCTGGGCGGCCCTGCTTTTACGCGTCCAGTTTTATGAGCTTCTTCACCCGCTTATAGAGGGGCAGGGTGATGACGGAGACGGCTACGGCCTTGATGACGTTGAAGGGGGCCACGCACAGGGCCGCCATGGCGAAGACGGAGTTTACGTGGGGGTTGACCTCCTGGCCCATGCCTAAGATCGCGTCGATGGGCGCGCCGTAGAGCTTGGCGAAGGCGGGGATGAGGTAGACGGCGTTGAAGAGGCTGCCGAACACCGTCATGATGAGCCCGCCGGCGACGAGGCTCACCACCGCCCGCTTGAAGGTGCGGTGGGTGTTGTAGATGATGGAGGCCGGGAGCACGAAGGAGCACCCCACGGCGAAGTTGGCGAAGTCCCCCACAAAGGCGGTGGTGGTGCCCTTTAATAGGAGCTTCAGCACCACCTTCAAAAACTCGCACACCACTCCAGCCACCGGACCCATGGAGAAGGTGCAGATGAGGACGGGGATCTCCGAGGGATCCAGCTTATAGAAGTCCGGCGCCACGAAGAGGAGCGGGATCTCGATGAGCATCAGCACCCCGGCCAGGGCCGCGAACATGGCCATGTAGGCGATGTACCGGGCCGGCTCCAGCTTTCGCTTCTCCCGGATGAGCAGCTTTTCCGCCGCCCAGGCCACCAGCACGAGCGCGGCGAAGATGGCCACGCACACCAGCACGAAGGACAGATTTTCTTTTAAGGTTTGGAGCATATGTATGGACCCCTTTACAAAATAAACTCGCCTGAACATCCGTCCAGGCGATCTTTTTCGCAAAGGTATTGGCAAACGCCGCCATCTTCTCCCATCCAGACTGTACTGTCGGTATCGGAATTTCACCAATTCAACGCTTGCGCGCTCGCGGACTTTACCGCCGGTCGGGAATTGCACCCTGCCCTGAAGACGAATATATCAAGTTGTACCCCCATTATATGCCGGCCCATTGAAAATTGCAATACTTTTTTCATTCGCCTCCCTGATTTGACGAATTTCCCGGCCCGTCCCATGTAAAATTACGGTAAACCATTATGGTAAACCTATTTCACAAAGGGGAGTTTCCATTGAAAACTGGGGAGAATGTCAAGACCGGTCCCGCCCTCCGGGGCCTGGACAAGGCGCGGGCCATTGAGCTGGGGGTACGATTTGCCATGGGCCTTTTGTTGGGGCGCGTCCGGCTTCTGGGGAGCCTATCTCCCTTCGGTCCGGCCATCGTGGGGGCCGCTCCCGTGGGGATCGGGGCTGTGGTCACGCTGTTGGGGGCCGTGCTGGGGGCGCTGACGAACGGGCCGTTTTTAGAGAGCGTCAAGTACATAGCCATCTGCGCCCTCATCTGGGCGACGCTCCATTTTTTCGCCAAAAGCGCCCCTCGGTGGTTCCCCATGGCTGTCACCTTCGGCATCACGCTGGTGATCGGCTTTGTCTACGTCTGGGACGCCGGGTTTGAGGTCCGCGCCACGGCCCTCTGGGTGGCGGAGAGCTTTTTGGCCCCCGGGTGCGTCTATTTCTTCGCGGAGGCCCTGTCCCCCTACGCCCCCGGTGTGAGTCGGGAGCGGTCCCAGGCCCACACCGCGAGTATGGTCATCTTCCTGGGGTGCCTCGTCATGTCCCTGTCGTCGGTGTCCCTCTTCGGGGCCATGTCCCTGGGGCGCGCGGCGGCGGTGGTGGGGATTCTGGTGGTGATCTACCGCTCCGGCATGGCCCCCGGGTGCGTGGCGGCGGCGGCGCTGGGGGCGGCGGTGGATCTGGCCCACGCGGGAGCGCCCTTTTTCCTATTGAGCTACGTCCTGGCGGCCCTCATCGCCGGAATTTTCGCCCGGACCGGGAAGCTCTGGTTCGTGCTGTCCTGGGCCTGCGCCACGGCCCTCAGCGTGCTGTGGTTCTGGGGCCAGACCCGTTGGATACCGGCGCTCTACGAGAGCTTTGCCGGGACTGTCATCTTCATGCTCCTGCCGGACGCTGTCCTTGCCCGGGTGGGGGCGCTTCTGCCCACGGACAGCGCCGGGTTCGGCTTCCTGAAGGCCCGGGAGTACGCCCTGGACCGGGTGGAAAAGTGCTCACTGGCGTTCCGGGGTCTCTACGACGCCGCCCGCCTCCGGGCCGGGGACAGGCCAAAGGAAAATGTGGCCGAGATCTTTGACCGCGCCGGGGACACGGTGTGCCGGGGCTGTCCCAACTCCGCCCGGTGCTGGCAGGAGCAGTACGTGGACACCGTGGACGTGATGAACAACCTGACGCACGTTTTGGAGGAGCGGGGCAGCATCGAGCTTTCGGACCTTCCGGAGCACTTCGCGGGCAGCTGTCAGCGGACAGAGCGGCTTGTGGCGGCCATCAACGCCGAGGCGCGGACGTTCCTCACCCGCCGCCAGTACCGCTGGAGGCTCCGGGAGAGCCGGGGCGCGGCCTTCGAGCAGTATAACTGCGTCTCCAAAATTCTGGGCGATCTGGCGCTGGAGCTGGGGAACGACGTGACGGTGGAGACGGAGCTGGAGAATAAGCTGCGCAAATACCTGCGGGGCCTTGCCATGGACGCCTCCGCGGCGGTCTTCCGGGTCCGGGGCGGGCGGCTCCGGGCGGAGATACGCTCCGGGAGTCTGCCCCTTCTGACGCGGGATGAGGACTGGCTCAATAAGCTCTCCGCCGTGCTGGGGACGCGCCTTTGCTCCACGGGGGTCCGGGACGAGACGCGCCTGACCCTCCTGGAGGCGGAGCCCCTGGCCTACCTTGTGGGCTCCGCCTCTCTGAAGAGCCCCGGGGAGGCCGTGTCCGGGGACAGGAGACTCTGTTTCCGCACCGACGAGGGCGTGCTGTACGCGCTCCTCTCCGACGGCATGGGCACGGGCCCCGAGGCCGCCCGCATGTCCTCCGCCGTGGGGGAGATCGTGGAGCGCTTCCTCACGGCGGGGGTGGCCCCGGAGCAGGTTTTGACGCTTTTGTCCGACCTCATGCTCCTGCGCAGCGACGAGTCTTTGGAGAGCGCCACGGTGGACCTTCTCTCCGTTCAGATGTTCACCGGGGAGGCGCGGCTTTATAAGTATGGCGCGGCGCCGTCCTACCTCAAGCGGGGCAGCAGCGTGCGGCGTCTGGGGGCCTCTCCCCTGCCCGCCGGGACGGCCGTCAGGCGTCCCGGGGTGAAGCTGAGCCTCCCCGCCGGGTCCACGCTGGTGATGGTCTCCGACGGCACGGTCTCCGGCGGGGACGACAAGTGGCTGCGCGCGTATCTCGCCTCCAGCGCCGAGACCGACGTCAAAAAGCTGGCCGCCGATATTTTGGAGGAGGCCAAAAAGACCGCCGGCGACCGGGACGATATGACCGTCCTCGTGGTAGCGGGAGAAGAGAGAGCCTGACCGTATTTTTCCGGTTCATGAATAACCTTCCTCAAACCGGGTAAAATGAAATTACCAAATTTTTGAGGTGATCAGATGGTCAAGGGCATCGCCCGGAGGGTCGTGATGATCAAGTCCCCCGACCCCAAGATTTTTGACGAGGCTATCTTCATCGTCCGGGACGAGGCCGCTCGGCGCCCCGGCGTCACCACGGAGGAGCTTATGCGGGAGGCCCGGGACGTTGCGGAGAGCTTCGTCCGTAAGCGGCAGGGCGCAAGGCAGAGCCTACCCTGGTGGGTCTGGTCCGCCGTGGGTGCGGGGGCCATGGGACTAACATGGCTTCTCACGCTGCTGCTCCTTTGAGGCAAAACGCCAAAATGCGAAAAGCGCCCTCGCTCCCCTTGTAATCCGCCGCCAAAAAAGGTATAATATAGCTGAATATTCCATTACTTTTTTGGAGTGTGGCTATGAAAAAGATACTGCTGGTCTTCGGCACACGCCCGGAGGCCATTAAGATGTGCCCCTTAGTCACGGAGCTGAAGTCCCGGAGGGGCGTGGAGGCGCTGGTATGCGTCACCGGGCAGCACCGGGAGATGCTCCGCCAGGTGCTGGACGCCTTTCATGTGGAGCCGGATTACGATCTGGAGGTCATGACCCCGGGACAGACGCTTTTTGACCTCACCGAGCGGGTGCTCTCCGGCATGAAGCGGGTTTTGGAGGAGGTCCGGCCCGACGTGGTCCTGGTCCATGGGGACACCACCACCACCTTTGCCTCGGCTCTGGCGTGCTTCTATCTGGGCATCCCCGTGGGGCACGTGGAGGCCGGGCTTCGTACATACAACGTGAAGGCCCCGTACCCCGAGGAGTTCAACCGCCAGGCGGTGAGCTCCATCGCCGATTTTAATTTTGCCCCCACGGCCCTCGCCCGGGACAACCTCCTGCGGGAGGGCAAGCCGCCCCAGTCCATTTATGTCACGGGCAACACCGCCATCGACGCTCTGGGCACCACCGTGGTCAGCGAATTTGAGCACCCGGAGCTCACATGGGCCCAGGGGTCCAGGCTCGTCATCCTCACCGCCCACAGGCGGGAAAACTGGGGCGAGCCTTTGCGCCACATCTTCCGGGCCGTCCGGCGGGTGGTGGAGGAGTTCCCGGACGTGAAGGTCCTCTACCCCATCCACTTAAATCCCCTGGTCCGTGAGGCCGCCAGCCAGGAGCTGGAGGGCTGCGACAGGGTGCGGATCATCGAGCCGCTGGACGTGGTGGCGTTCCACAACTTCCTGGCCCGGTCCTATATCATCCTCACCGACTCCGGCGGCATCCAGGAGGAGGCCCCGTCCCTGGGTAAGCCCGTGCTGGTGCTGCGGGACGTCACCGAGCGCCCCGAGGGCGTGAAGGCCGGGACCCTCCGGGTCATCGGCACCCGGGAGGAGGTCATCTATCAGGAGTTCAAGACGCTTTTGACAGACGAGGAGCGCTACAACGCCATGTCCCGCGCCCAGAACCCCTACGGCGACGGTTTGGCCTCCCACCGCATCGCCGACATCCTCACAAAGGGCCGCGCAACCGTTTGAACAGAAAATTTTTGAAAAACACTTGACATAGGTGGCGAAAGTGGGTATAATTCTTTTGCTTGCCACGGCGGCGTAGCTCAGTTGGCTAGAGCACGCGGTTCATACCCGCGGTGTCACCGGTTCGAATCCAGTCGCCGCTACCACGGGTCTTACGGGGAAACCCGTAAGACCCCCCAAAAAAGTTACGGCCCGTTGGTCAAGTGGTTAAGACACCGCCCTTTCACGGCGGTAACATGGGTTCGAGTCCCGTACGGGTCACCATCGGAGGCTTAGCTCAGCTGGTTAGAGCGCCTGCTTCACACGCAGGAGGTCACTGGTTCGAGTCCAGCAGTCTCCACCAAAGAAAATCCCTGATTTTGCAAGAAATCAGGGATTTTTCGTACTTTTCGGGGTAAAAAGTTATATTATATTTCTTGAATTATCCTTTGACCACATCAAATACCACAGTTGCAATTTCCCCGTGACCACATTCTCTCCTCCCCCACTCCCCTATTTTTGCTTATAGCGTCGCAAATTTTGACATGCCGCACCGCCAATCATTGGGACAAAATCCCGCGAAGTGGCGGTTGTATTACCGCCACTTCGCAGGAAATATTTTCGCCAAATCGCAGGAAATTTTTTTGCCAAATCGCAGGTTTTTCTTGAATCTGACATGTCCATACGCTATAATATAGTCATTCTATAGCATGGAGGGACACTGAATGGCAAGCTATAAGCCGAGAGTCATTGACGAGATCATTGCGAATCGTCTGAGAAGCAAAGGGGCGATCCTCGTGGAAGGCGCAAAATGGTGCGGCAAAACCACTACCTGTGAACA
>CANQZF010000101.1 GCA_947628265.1 uncultured Oscillospiraceae bacterium | reverse complement strand
TAGACCACCTCGTTGTGGCGGATGAAGTAGTCCTTGAAGCCGTTGATCATGTTGACGGCCTTGTGGAAGACCTCCTCATTGACGCACCGGTCCAGAAGGAAGCCCTCCGCGCCGAACATCTCCGGCACCTCGGTGAGCACCGTGGAGCCGCCCATGGCCCCCAGCATATCGGAAAAGCGCCCCACCACGGGGTTGGCGGTGATGCCGGAGAGGCCGTCGGAGCCGCCGCACTTCATGCCGACGACCAGCTCGCTTGCGGGGATGGGCTCGCGCTTAAAGGACCCGGCGTAGGCGGCCAGCTCCTCCAAGATGGGCCGGGCGGCCTCAAGCTCGTCCTCCACGTCCTGACAGGTCAGGAATTTCACCCGCTGGGGATCAAAATCGCCCAGCTCCGTCAAAAATTGTTCATGTGTCAAATTCTCGCACCCCAAAGACAGCACCAGAACCGCCCCGGCGTTGGGGTGGCGCGTGAGAGCCGCCAGGAGCTTTCTCGTCTGGGCGTGGTCGTGGCCCGTCTGGGAGCAGCCGAAGGGGTGGGTGAAGGTGTAAAGCCCGTCAATGGTCCCGGTCACCAGGTCCTGATTTTCCCGGACCAGGGCCTTGGCCACGTCGTTGACGCAGCCGACGGTGGGGAGGATCCAGATCTCGTTGCGGATGGCGGCGCGGCCGTCTTTTCTCCTGTAGCCCATGAAGGTGGGGGCCGGGAGCTTCTCCGGGAAGTGGACGTTGGGGTTGTAGGTGTACTCCAGCTCCCCCTCCAAATTCGTGCGCATGTTGTGGGTGTGGATCCACTCACCGACGCCCACGCTCTGGGTGGCGTGGCCGATGGAGAAGCCGTATTTGATGACTTGGTCCCCCTCCGAGAGGGCCTTCAGGGTCATCTTGTGGCCCTGGGGGATGTCCATGGCGGCGGCGACGGTGTAGCCGTCCCCCTCAAAGACGGTGCCCTTTTGGATGGGGTGGAGGGCCACCACCACGTTGTCCTTGGGGTTAATATGTATAAAATCGGTCATGGCGGTCCCTCACTTCACGGCGTCGGCGTAGACGGCCAGCGTCCCCTCGGACCTTATTTTCCCAAGGAGCTCCACCACGGCCTTTTCAAAGCCGGGGACGGCGGTGAGGTCCTGACCCCACATCTGCTCATTGGTCATGACGGCGTGGACGAGGGCCACGTCAGAGTCGTTCCTGTGCTCCCAGTAGAACTCCAGCGCCCAGCGGTCGTCGGAGCAGACGTAGGTGTTGCCCTTGGGCCGCTTGCACACAAGGCCCTTGTCGGAAAGCTCCTGGACGTCCGTGGAGTAGAAGGCGATGTAGGCGGCGAAGGAGGCGGTGAGGCACTTCGGAAGCTCGCCCTTCAGCTCCACATACTCAAGGAAGCTGGGCATATTCCGGGCCCGCCACTTGGAGGTGGAGTTGAGGCTGATGCTCATGAGTTCGTGGTTGACGAAGGGGTTGTTGAACCGGTCCTGCACAGCGGCGGCGAAGTCCGTGAGGTCCTTCTTATCTAAGGGCAGGGTGGGGATGACCTCGTCGTAGAGCATCTTGTTCATAAAGGTGCGGACAGTGTCGTTCTCCATGCAGTCCCGGACGATGTCGAAGCCGGCGAGGTACGCGCCAAGGACAAAGCCGGTGTGGGCGCCGTTGAGGATGCGGACCTTCCGCTTTTTGTAGGGGGTGACGTCGGGGACCACGGGGCAGTTGAGGCCGGCCTTTTTAAAGGGCAGCTTCTCTTCCAGCCACTGGGGGCCCTCGATATTCCACACGCCGAAGACCTCGCCCACGTCGATGAGCTCGTCGTGGTAGCCGTTTATCTCCTCGAGGCGCGCCACCTCGTCCTTGTCGCGAATGCGGCCCGGGACGATGCGGTCCACCAGGGTGGAGCAGAAGGTGCAGTCGGAATTTACATACGCCTTAAAGCCCTCCTCCAGGCCCCACTGGTCGATGTACTGGTTGACGCACTTCAAAAGCTCCTTGCCGTTGTTGTCGATGAGCTCGCAGGAGAGGATGACAAGGCCGCTCTCCTTGGCCTGCCAGCGCTTATAGAGCACCTGGGTGAGCTTGCCGGGGAAGGAGGAGCAGGGGGTATCCGCAAGCGCGCAGGCCGGGTCGTAGACGATGCCGGCCTCGGTGGTGTTGGAGACCACGTACTCAAGGTCGGGACTCGCGGCAAGCTCCATCATGGCCTCAAAGCCCTCGGCGGTGTAGGGGTTGAGACACCGGGAGACGGAGGAGATCACGCGTTTTAAGTCGATTTTCTGCCCCCCCTCGTTGCCCCGGAGGTACAGGGTGTAGAGGCCCTCCTGGGCGTTCATGAGGTCGGTGAGGCCGGTGGCGATGGGCTGAATGAGGACGCATTTGCCGTTCCAGCCCGCCTTCTCGTTGGAGACGTCGAACCAGTAGTTGACAAAGGCCCGAAGGAAATTGCCCTCGCCGAATTGCATCACCTTTTCGGGGGCGTTTTTCAAAATATACCCGTCATAGCCGGATTTTTGCAGGGTCTCGTAGTTCAAAAGTTCCATAAAGCCGCTCCTCCTGATCAAATAAATTTTATTTCGTTCCCCGTGGGGACATTATGCTGACTACCATTATAACAGAAATGTACAAACATTGCCACAATTTTTTGAGATTTTTCGTTAAATATTATACCATCAAAGAAAGCGGGCGATATTTCGAATTTTGCGGGAAAACATTGTGAAACTTGCGCCTTTTCCTGTTGACAAAATCCCCCCGGAGGAAGTATGATTGTGCAAAAGAGAACGGAGGGGATCCTATGGGCGCGCAACCGGCGGCGTTTGACCCCAGGCAGTGCATGAAGAGGTCGGATTTTGAGCTCCAGTATAAGCGGGACAACTATTTAAAAAAGGTGGACCTCCACCACCACGATTTTTATGAGATCTACTTTCTCATCACCGGGGACGTGACCTACACAATCGAGAGTAAGCTCTACCGTGTGGCGCCGGGGGACATCCTTCTCGTCTCCCCCAGGGAGCTCCACCAGCTCCACATCCGGGCGGAGCGGGAGGTCTACGAGCGGTACGTCCTGTGGGTGGACCCCCTGGCCATCAAGCGGCTTTCCTACAGGAACACGGACCTTTTAAGCTGCCTGGACCCCACGAACCCCGGCTACCGCAACCAGATCCACATGACTCAGGAGGAGCAGCGGCGGGTCTACGACCTCATCGGCAGGCTCTACGAAGAGCTGCAGGAGGGGGGATTCGGCGGGGAACTGATGCCCGAGTGCCTTCTCACGCAGCTTCTGGTGGAGATAAACCGCGTCGCCCTCCGGCAGGGCGCGGCGGAGGAGGCGTACCGGGGAAGTCAGGTGGTCAGCCGCGTGGTGGAGTACATAGGCGAGCACTACGGCGAGAGTTTGACCTTAGAGGAGCTGGCGGACAAATTTTACGTCAGCAAGTACCATCTGAGCCATGAGTTCGCGCGCCTCGTGGGGACCAGCGTCCACCGGTATATCATGAAAAAGCGGCTTCTCATCTCCCGCCAGCTCATGGCCCAGGGGGAGCGGCCCAGCCACGTCTGGGCCGAGTGCGGGTTTGGAGACTACACCGGCTTCTACCGGGCCTTTAAGGCGGAGTACGGTGTGACGCCGAGGGAGTATGCCCAGAGCACGCGGGGGAAAAAGGATGTCCCCTAAAGGGGACGATTTAAATCTACTTTCCGCTCTTTGATTTCGTCAAAGAGCGGAAAGTAGCAAAGGGGAGAAAACGATTAAGGGGTGCTCTGTAGCTTCGGGTCTTTACGGTATACTGGCGGGTCGGCTCCCGCAGTGGGGGTCGATACATCTGGGTGGAACCATATCCGCGCGGGTGTGGTCGAATTGAGAAGCGGCTACATCCGCGTAAGCCCGAATTATAAATTCGGGCGACGCTGCCCGGGCGGTTGTCGGGGGCGGTTGCGTCTGAATATTGCCGCGCTGCCTGGGGGCTTGTCGTGTGGTAATCGGTAGAGAAGCGGCTATATCCGCTGGCGCTGGCGTCGGCGCTGCGCCTCGCTGGTGCGGCGCTACGCCTCGCTGGTGCGGCGCTGCGCCTCGCTGGTGCGGTGCCGAGCCTCGCTGGTGCACCTCGCGCATCGTTGGCGGGTGCGTGAGATTTTTTCAACAATTCCGGCTTTCTTTGTACTCGACAATGGGGCGGGGGGCTGGTATAATGTAGAAAATACGTTTTGACGAGGTAAACGACATGAATGACTATATTCTTCTCACCGACTCCTCCTGCGACCTCCCCGCCGCAGTGGCGGAGGAGCTGGGGATCGGCGTCCTCCCGCTGGCGGTGAATTTGAACGGGAAGGACTTCCGAAACTACCTGGACGAGCGGGAGATCCCCCACACGGAATTTTACGCCGCCCTCCGCAGTGGCGGCAGCGCCTCCACCAGCGCCGTGAACCCCGGGGAGTTTGTGGAGTTCATGACCCCCTATCTGGAGGCGGGGAGGGACATCCTGTATCTGGCTTTCGACTCGGCGCTGTCCAGCACCTACCAAAACGGCGTCATCGCCGCCGGGGAGCTTAAGGACAAGTTCCCGGAGCGGAAGATTTACGTGGTGGACACGCTTTGCGCCTCCATGGGACAGGGGCTCATCGTCTATCTCACGGCGAAAAAGGCGCTGGAGGGCGCGTCCATCGAGGAGGCCCGGGACTTCGCCTTAAAGACCGCCCCCAGGGTGGTACACTGGTTCACCGTGGACGACCTCTTCTTCCTAAAGCGCGGCGGGCGGGTCAGCGCCGCCACAGCGGCGGTGGGGACGCTCCTCAACATAAAGCCGGTGCTCCATGTGGACGACGCCGGCCGGCTCATCAGCATGTCCAAGGCCCGGGGGCGCAAGGCCGCCATCAAGGCCATCTACGATAAGTGCGCCCAGACCGGGGACGATGTGGCCCACCAGCACGTCTTCATCAGCCACGGCGACTGCCCGGAGGACGCGGAGTACTTAAAGAGCCTCATCGTGGAGAACCTCCACCCACTGGACGTCACCGTGAGCCCCATCGGCCCCGTCATCGGCGCCCACTCCGGCCCCAACACCCTGGCGGTGTTCTTTTTGGGAGACGTGCGGTAAAAAATACCGCCCCGCCGGAGGGAGAGAACCGGCGCGTGCGGATAAGAGGGGGATACGGATATGAATTTATTTTTGACCCTGGCGTTTTTATTTTTCATCGGCTCCGTCTTCGGGTGGGTGCTGGAGCTCTTCTTCCGGCGCTTCATCTCCTCGGCGAACCCGGAGCGCAAGTGGATAAACCCCGGCTTCTGCACGGGCCCCTATGTGCCCCTTTACGGGATGGGCCTGTGTATTCTGTTCCTCATCGCCTCGCTGGAGAACACCACCTGGATCAATGATCCATTTTGGGAGAAAATGGCGCTCTTTCTCTTTATGGCCGTGTGCATGACGGCCATCGAGTACATAGCCGGTATTTTGAGTATCAAGGTGGCCCACGTGCGCCTGTGGGACTACTCCGACCAGTGGGGCAATATCCAGGGCATCATCTGCCCGGTGTTCTCTTTGGCCTGGGCGGTGCTGGGCGCGGCGTACTACTTCCTTATCCACCCCCACATTCTGGGGGCCCTCCGGTGGCTTGCCAATAACCTGGCCTTCTCCTTCGTCATCGGCATGTTTTACGGCGTCTTTATCATCGACCTCTGCCACTCCCTCCAGCTCATGGCGCGACTCAAGAAATTCGCCGACGAGAACGACGTGGTCATCAAATACGAAAACCTCAAGGCGCATCTGCGCTCCATCCAGGACCGGGAGGCCCAGAAGCACCACTTCTTCCGCCCCTTCCAGTCCGAAAAGCCCCTCGCGGAGCGCCTCCGCGACGCCAGAGAGAACGCCCGGGAGCTGGTTTTCTCCGCGAAGAAGAAATAAACTCATGAGACGCAAAAAGCCCGGAAGGCTCGAGCCTTCCGGGCTTTAAAAGTATCCTTATTCGGCGGAAATCATGTAGTAGTAAACTGGTTGCCCGCCGGAGATGAGCTGGATGTCGGCGTCGGGGAAGAGGGAGGCGAGCTTCTCCTCCACGGCCCGGGCGGCCTCCTCGCTGACGTCCTCCCCGTAAAAGACGGTGAGGACCTCCGGGTCGAAGCCCCGGACGGCGTCGGCGATGCCGCCGATGAGCTGGGCGAGGTCCGAGGTGCTGGCCAAAAGCTGGCTCTCCAGCAGCGCCAGGTACTCCCCGGCGTGAATTTCCGTGCCGTCAAATTCCGAGTCCCTGGCTGCGTAGGTGACAAGGGCCGTGTGGACGGTGCCGCAAGCGTCGGTCATGGCCTCCGTGAGGTCGTCGGGGGAGAGGGTGTCGTCGAAGCACACCAGGGCCGAAATTCCCTGGGGTACGGTCTTTGAGGGGATGACCACCACATTCTTCTCCGTGAGCCTGTCGCACTGCTGGGCGGCCATGATGATGTTCTTGTTGTTGGGCAGGACGAAGACCGTCTCGGCGGGGACGGACTGGACGGCCCGCAAGATGTCCTCGGTGGAGGGGTTCATGGTCTGCCCGCCGGTGACAAGGGCGTCCACG
>CANQZF010000100.1 GCA_947628265.1 uncultured Oscillospiraceae bacterium | reverse complement strand
ATGTTTTGATAAATACAATACAAGATCATCGTCATTACAGCAATCATGATACGGCTCACAAATCTGATCTTTATACCAGACGCCGCTCCCGTCCGGGATGTATCCTCGCTTGACATACATTCTCTGGGCACTTCCGTATCCGCTGTGCAGTCCCACCCCGAGATATACCACATCTGAATAAGAGAACGCGATCTGTTCTGCAATATCCATGAGCTTGCCGCCGATTCCTCTGCGCCTGTATTTCTCCAGAACGCCGAAGTCAACGATTTCCGCATAGCCCCGATTCGCGAACGCGCCGCTCTTGGCGTCGGGATAGACGTTGATATATCCGGCAACATTGCCGTTCCATTCGGCGACCAACGCGATTGACCTGCCCTCGGCCTGATGCTTCAGCCGCATCTCATATTTGTCTATGGTCGCGTCCCAGCCCTGCGCGATTTCTTCATCTGTAAGAATTTGGGCGTCGCTCTGCTGCAAATCCCGGATGACAATTCCATTTTTATCATAATAGACCATGCCCATATCTCCTTAAATGCCGATTTTTCAAAGCCTTTTTGAATTTATCATACCACGTAAAGCTGTAATATACAACTGCCGCAACGGGAGATTATAAGTTGACGGTGAATGCCGCGACGGAATGGATGGCGAGTCTAATTCATGCTGATTGATAAGGATTCATGCCTTTGACCGGGAACATAACGTCGAATTGGGACAAAATAATAAGGTACTATGGAAAACGAAACGCTTTTTATAAACCGCATGAAGGAGCTGTCCGCCCGGGCCTGGGGGCGGGGGAGCTGGGTGTTCTCGGAATTTCTGACCCTGGCGGAGCAGGATACCCTGCTGCGGCTCCGTTTGGACTGCCCCTTCTCCCTCTTCGGGGGCCTTGCGTCCTCGGAGCGGAAGATCGTCTGCTTCGGCTCGGAGGAGCTTTGCGGGTACGTGGAAGCCCCGCCGGTCCAATGCGTGCGGATCGAGCCCGTCCAACAGAAATTCGCCGACCCCCTGACCCACCGGGACTTTCTCGGCTCCCTCATGGCCCTGGGGCTCCGGCGGGAGGTGCTGGGGGACATCGAGATCGTGGATAACGTGGGGTATCTCTTCTGCCTGGACTCCGTTTCCGGGTTTATCCGCGAAAATCTCACCTCCGTGCGGCACACCACGGTGCGCTGCGCCCCCTCGGAGCCCCCGGAGAAGCTCTCCTCTCCCCCGCCCCTTGCGGAGCTGGTGGTGGCCTCGGAGCGGCTGGACGCGGCGGTGGCGGCGGTGTTCCGCCTCTCCCGCTCGGAGGCCCAGGAGCTCATTGAAAAGGAGCAGGTGTTTCTCTCCGGGCGCCTTGCCAAAAGCACCTCCGCCGCCCTCACGCCCGGAACGATTGTCTCCGTCCGGCACTACGGCCGGTTTTTATACGAGGGCATCGCCCGGGAGACAAAAAAGGGCCGCCTCCGGGTGCAGGTGCGGATTTTCAAGTGAAAAAACCCGGGATTTTTAAAAAAGTTGTTGACTTTTGCTCCAACCGCAAGTATAATTTATAAGCCGCTTTGAGCTGAGCTTTAAAAGTTGCGCAAGCACGCCTGCGAGAGCGAGTCTCTACATTTTAAGAGGTGAAAAAAATGACAGCGATTATTGAGGCATGCGGCAAGCAGTACCGCGTAAACCCCGGCGACACGCTCTATGTTGAGAAGCTGGGCGTGGAGGACGGCGCATCCTACACCTTCGACAAGGTCCTGGCCATCTTCAATGACGACGGCACCGCCACCTTCGGCAAGCCTGTGGTGGAGGGCGCTACCGTCACCGCCACCGTGGCGAAGACCGGCAAGGGCAAGAAGATTATCGTCTACAAGATGCGTCCCAAGAAGAACTACCGCCGCAAGCAGGGCCACAGACAGCCCTATACCAAGGTCACTATCGACGCCATCAACGCGTAAGGGACCTGAAAGCTAGATTTTGGAGGTGTAATTTACATGGCTCATAAAAAGGGAATGGGCTCCACCAAGAACGGCCGCGATTCCGAGTCCAAGCGCCTTGGCGTCAAGCGCGCCGACGGTCAGTACGTCCTGGCCGGCAACATTCTGGTCCGCCAGCGCGGGACCAAGATCCATCCGGGCAACAACGTGGGCATGGGCAGCGACAACACCCTCTTCGCCCTGGTCTCCGGCAAGGTCCGCTACGAGCACATCAACCGTGACCGCAAGCAGGTCTCCGTCTACGAGGAGATTGCCCAGTAAGGGAAACCCAAAACTCAAAAGAGACGCCTCTTGGCGTCTCTTTTTGAATTTAGGACGATAAATTTCGTACACTTTTCTTAGAATTTGTTCAGATAGACTCTACCAATTTCTCTTCATGTGTGGTATCATTGACAATATGAATTTATTATTAACATTTGTCAGGAGGACACACCGATGAGGATCAAGATAACCGCCGACAGCACCTGCGACCTGCCCGCCGCCCTCGCCGAGAAGTACAACGTCCACATCTTCCCCCTCTACGTCGTCATGGACGGCGTGGCCAAACGCGACGGCGTGGAGATCCGCGCCCGGGACATCTTTGACCATGTGGCCGCCGGAGGGAAGCTGGGCAACACCGCCGCCGTCAACGTAGGCGACTATCTTGAAAAGTTCCGGGAGTTCCGCACGGAGTACGACGCCATCATCCACTTCACCATCTCCCAGTCCATGTCCGCCTGCTACCAGAACGCCAACATCGCGGGCGAGGAGGTGGGGAACGTCTTTGTGGTGGACTCCACCAACCTCTCCACCGGCATCTCCCTTCTGGTGCTGGATGCCTGTGAAATGGCGGAGCGCGGCATGGCCCCGGAGGAGATCGTCTCCGCCCTGGAGGCCAAGCGGGAGAAGCTGGACGTGAGCTTCGTCATCGACACCTTAGACTACTTAAAGGCCGGCGGGCGCTGCTCCCCCTTGGTGGCCCTGGGGGCCAATCTTCTCAACCTCAAGCCCTGCATCGAGCTTAAGGACGGCAAGATGGACGTGGGCAAGAAGTACCGGGGCGCCATTGAAAAGGTGATCGTCAAGTACCTGGACGACCGGCTCCGGGACCCCGACGCCATCGACCGCAAGCGCGCCTTCCTCACCTGGTCCGACGGCTTTGACCGGGCCTACATCGATGAGGTCCGCGCCGCTGTCCTCGCCCGCTGCCCCTTTGAGGAGCTTTTGGAGAGTGTGGCCGGGTGCACCATCTCCAACCACTGCGGGCCCAAGACCCTGGGCATTTTGATGTACAGAAAATAAAATCTTTAGGAGTAACCGTATGTATTCTGACCTTCTAAATTCCATCGGATTTCTCGAAAGCGCCGACCCCGCCGTGGCGGAGGCCATGGGGCGCGAGCTTTCCCGCCAGAAGCGCAACATCGAGCTTATAGCCAGCGAAAACTACGTCTCTCCCGCCGTCATGGCCGCCATGGGCAGCGTCCTCACCAACAAATACGCCGAAGGCTACCCCGGCAAGCGCTATTACGGCGGCTGCGAGTACGTGGACGAGGTGGAGACCATCGCCATCGAGCGGGTGAAGGAGCTCTTCGGCGCGGGCTACGCCAACGTCCAGCCCCACTCCGGCGCACAGGCCAACACCGCCGTGTACTTCGCCCTTCTGAACCCCGGCGACACCGTGATGGGCATGAATTTGGCCGAGGGCGGGCACCTGACCCACGGCTCCCCGGTGAATATCTCCGGCAAATACTTCAATTTCGTCCCCTACGGCGTCAGCGCCGAGACCGGGCGCATCGACTACGACGCCCTCATGGACCTGGCTCAGAAAAATAAGCCCAAGCTCATCGTGGCCGGCGCCTCCGCCTACCCCAGAGCCATCGACTTTAAGCGCTTTCGTGAGATCGCGGACGCCGTGGGCGCGTATCTCATGGTGGATATGGCCCACATCGCCGGCCTTGTGGCGGCGGGACAGCACGAAAGCCCCCTCCCCTACGCCCATGTGGTCACCACCACCACCCACAAGACCCTGCGCGGCCCCCGGGGCGGCCTCATCCTCACCGCCGACCCGGAGTTCGGCAAGCAGTTCAACAAGGCCATCTTCCCCGGCACCCAGGGCGGCCCTCTGATGCACGTCATCGCCGCCAAGGCTGTGTGCTTCGGCGAGGCGTTGAAGCCCGAGTTTAAGGAATATCAGGCCCAGATCGTGAAAAACGCCGCCGTGCTGGCTCAGGAGCTCATGAAAAACGGCATCAATCTCGTCTCCGGCGGCACAGACAACCACCTGATGCTGGCGGACCTCCGGGGCACCGGCGTCACCGGCAAGGTTTTGGAGAAGCGCCTGGACAGCGTCTACATCACCGTCAACAAGAACGCCATCCCCAATGACCCGGAGAAGCCCTTCGTCACCAGCGGCATCCGCATCGGCACCCCCGCCGTCACCACCCGGGGCTTCAGGGAGCCGGAGATGGTCACCATCGCCCAGTGCATCGCCGCCACCGCCCACGATTACGAGGGCACGGCGGAGGAGACCCGCAGGACCGTCAACGACCTCTGCGCCCGCTTCCCCCTCTATTGATCCCCCGCCCCTCCCCCTTTGGGGAGGGGAATTTTGAAAAAAACTTTAATTTTGTATTGACAACCGGCCATCTATGTGGTATTATCTCACTTGCTGTTAACGACAGCACCACCCCGGGGGCGTAGCTCAGCTGGGAGAGCGCCTGAATGGCATTCAGGAGGTCATCGGTTCGATCCCGACCGTCTCCACCAAAAAGAAATAGACCGCCTTTTGGCGGTCTTTTCTTTTTGGTGGAGACCCCCGGCGCGAAACGCCGGGGGTTTATTCAACGTGAAGGAAACCCCTGATGGGTTTCCTCCACAGCTCTTTCCTTTCCGATGGATTTGGGCAGGCGGAGGGAGGGAGTCAAATCAGTGGCCCCGTGGGCCGCAACCTTTTTAGCCTTCCCTGCCTAAGCGGGGAGGGCTAAAAGGAGCGGCTTCGCCGCGATTTCATTGCCCCTCCCTCCGGGAGGGGTGCCCGAGCGCAGCGATGGGCAGGGTGGGTCCGTATATCCGCCCGCCCCCACCCCCTGCCCCCTCCCAGAGGGAGGGGCTCTAAACCCTCCTGCTTCAATCTTCTTATTTTAATATCATTCACCCTGATGGTTCCTCTTCCAATTCCTTCCTTCCGATGGATTTCGGCGGGTGGAAAGAGAAAAAAGCCGCCGTATAGGATAGTCCCATACGGCGGTCAATTATTTCCCGAACAAATCCGCGTGTGTCCCGGTCCGGGCCAGCGTCAGAACCAGGACATCGCCCTCGATGCGGTAGACCAGCAGCCAATCCGGCTGGATGTGGCACTCCCGGTGTCCTGCCCAATCACCGCTCAGCTCATGGTCTTTGTTTTTCTCCGGCAGTGTCTCGCCACGCGACAGCGCCCGGATAATATCATCCAGCAGCTCTATATCAAGATGGCGTTTCATTGCCAGTTTGTAGTCCTTTTTAAATCTGGTAGTCCAGACAATGTCCAGGTTCATCGTTTCAACTCCCGGAGTGCTTCTTCCACGTCGGAATAGTGCTTTACGCTGGGATCACGCGCGATCCGTTCTGCCTCCAACATCGCGGCGACTGTCTCCTTGTTGGGCTTATTCAGGGAGACATCAAAGGGGATCCGGCCCTCACGGAGGGACTGACGGACAAAAATGTTGAATGCGGTGGATAGGTTCATGCCCAGCTCCATAAAAAGGGCGTCGGCCTCGGTTTTCAGCTCGGTGTCCATGCGGATGCTGATGTTCGTTGTTGTGCCAGCCATGCGATCATCTCCTCTCCTGCTGGTGCATATAGTATATGCCATTTGCACGAAAAAAGCAATACTCTGCACGAAAAATTTACAAATAGAAATTTTAAAAAGCCTCGGAACCATGGTTCTGAGGCTTTTCTTTTTACTTTTCGCCGGGGCTTTTTATGATTTTGTCCGGGAACATGGCGGCGTTGATGAGGTCGGCGGCATCAATATCCAGGGCGTCCGCAATGTTGAAGAAGGTGTCCAGGGACATACCGGTGACCATGTTTGGGGCTTCTATCGTGCTCAAATGCGCCCGGCTTATTCCCGCCTTTTCCGCAAGCTGTTCCTGAGACATCCCGCGCATCCTTCGGAGCATCCCGATTGCTATGCCAAGCTGGATAACTCTGTCTCTGTTCTTGAAGCTGACTGACATATGTTCGCCCCACCTTTCCTGAACAAATTATAGTATGTACAGGAAAAAGCATCAGCTTGGCATAAGATAGCTATTGACTAATTTACTTAGCAATTATACAATAATCATAACCTATGCACTCATTATATAGCAAAGGAAGCGATGGGAAGCCATGACAGTAACCTTTTGTGGGCACAGATGTACGCCAGATACGCCCGAATTGCGGGGGTGGCTCACGGACTGCGTTGAAAAACTGATCGCGGAGGGCGCGGACACCTTCTATCTGGGCGGGTACGGGGACTTTGACCGCATAGCGGCCTCGGTGGTGTGGAAGCTCAAAAAGAAATACCCGCAAATCGACTCCGTCCTCGTCCTGGCCTACCTCGGGCGGGAGGTGGACGCGGAGCGCTACGACAGGACGATGTACCCGGAGATCGAGGGCGGGCCCATG
>CANQZF010000099.1 GCA_947628265.1 uncultured Oscillospiraceae bacterium | reverse complement strand
ATCCCGCCGCCCAAAGGGCGGCATCCTTTTTAAAACCCCCGGAGGCCCCACCTCGATGTCCGGCCACCAGGCCGGCCATCCTTTCCAAAACTCCGCAAGAAACGCAAAGAATTATTGAAAATTCCTGTGGTAAAAGGCAATTATGTGTGCTATAATACAAATTTGCTGACATTTTCACTTCTTTGCGAGATCAGGAGAGCGAAATGATATTCGGAAAGCACATAAATCGATACTACATACGCTACGCCCCCATTTTGCTGTTGGGACTTCTCTCCCTGGGCGTGGTGGACTACATGCAGCTTGTGGTCCCCAGGCTCTATCAGATGGTGGTCAACGGCATGAACGACGGCTATGTTGTCGTGGACGGGGTGAATCGGGTTTTCGACATGGCGTTCCTGCTGGACGAGATCTGCCTACCCATGCTGGTGGTGGTGATCTCCATGGTGTTCGGCCGGTTCCTCTGGCGTATCTGCTTCTTCGGCTCCGCCATCTGGGTGGAGGAGGACATACGCAACCGGATGTTCGACCACTGCAAGGACCTGAGCCAGCAGTATTACCAGGTCAACAAGGTGGGCAACCTCATGAGCCTGTTCACCAACGACCTGGACACGGTGCAGGAGTGCTACGGCAACGGCCTTCTCATGCTGGCCGACGCTTTGATGCTGGGGGTACTGTCCATCGTCAAGATGTGGAACATGGACCGGGTGCTGACGGGCTTTTCCCTCATCCCCATGGCGTTCCTCTTCGCCATCTCCACGGTGGTGGGCCGGTACATGGAGAAAAAGTGGGACATCCGGCAGGAGGCGTTTTCCAAGCTCTCCGACTTCTCCCAGGAGTCCTTCTCCGGCATCGCCGTCATCAAGGCGTTTGTCAAGGAGGCCAAGGAGCTCTGGGCCTTCAAAAAGCTCAACCAGGAAAACGAGAAGGCCAACGTGGACTTCACCCGGGCCTCCGTGCTGCTGCACATTCTGGTGACGCTCTTTGTGGAGTCCGTCATCTGCGTGGTGCTGGGCTACGGCGGGTACCTTGTCCACCGGGGCGTATTCAACGCCGGGCAGCTGGTGGAGTACATCGGCTACTTCAACGCCATCGTCTGGCCCATCATGGCGATTTCCGAGCTTATCGACATGACGAGCCGGGGCAAGGCGTCCTTAAAGCGCATCTCGGAGCTTCTGGACGCCAAGCGCGACGTCGTGGACCGCGAGGGGGTCCGGGAGCTCAAGGACGTCCGGGGCGGCATCGAGTTTAAGGACCTCACCTTCCGCTACCCCAACGGGGAGTACGACGTACTGAAGGACCTGTCCTTCAAGATCGAGCCCGGGGAGAGCGTCGGCCTCGTGGGCCGCACGGGGGCCGGGAAGACCACCCTGGTGGACCTTATTTTGCGGACCTACAACGTCCCCGACGGCACCGTCTTTGTGGACGGCAACGACGTGAACGAGGTGGCCATTCACGACGTCCGGGCCGCCTGCGCCTACGTGCCCCAGGATAACTTCCTCTTCTCCGACACCATCGCCAAAAATATCGCTTTCACCACCGGGGAGCCCGACATGGAGAAGGTCAAGCGGGCTGCCGTCCTCTCCGACGTGGACGACAACATTATGGAGTTCTCCCAGGGGTACGAGACGGTCCTGGGCGAGCGGGGCGTCACCGTCTCCGGCGGGCAGAAGCAGCGCATCTCTATCGCCAGAGCCCTTTTGAAGGACGCGCCCATTTTGATTTTGGACGACTCCGTCTCCGCCGTGGACACCGGCACGGAGAAGACCATTCTTGAGAACCTGGCCAATACCCGGGCGGGAAAGACCACCATCCTCATCGCCCACCGCATCTCCACCATCGAGCGGATGGACAAGATCCTGTTTTTAGAGGACGGGAAGCTGGTGGCCTTCGGGCCCCACGCCGAGCTTCTCGAGACCTGCCCCGAATATAAGCACATGGTGGACCTCCAGAAGCTGGAGGAGGAGGGAGGCGAGCACAATGGGTGAGTTTACACCGCTTTACATCGTGGGCGCCATCATCGGCGCTTTCACGCTCCTTTTCGTGGCCGCTTTCATCACCTTAAAGCGCCGGAAGGCCGTGGTCACCTTTGACCGCAACGTCCCGGACCGGGAGATCATGGCCCGGATGCTGCCCTACGCCAAGCCCTACTGGAAGAGCTTTTTGGCGGTGCTCATTATGATGCTCCTGGCTATCGCCTACGACATCCTCTCGCCCCTTTTGGTGGGGGACATCGAGGGAATCATCAAGGAGGACGGCTTCGCCCTCCGGGACCTCTTCATCCGCGTGGGCGTCTACGCCGGGATTTTGGCGGTGTCCCTGGTCAGCACCTACTTCCAGTCCATCGTCCTCCAGAAGACCGGGCAGAAGATCCTCTCGGCCCTCCGGCAGGACCTCTTCACCCACATCGAGAGCCTGTCCCACAACCAGCTCAACCAGATCCCCGTGGGCAAGCTCGTCACCCGTGTCACCAACGACACCAACGCCATCTCCATGATGTTCACCAACATCCTGGTGAACATGATCCGCAACGTCTTCGTCATCGTGGGCGTCCTGGCGGCCATGCTCCTTTTAAATTACGAGCTGACGCTGATGGTGCTTTGCTTCATCCCGTTTCTCGTCCTCTTCACCGTCATCTTCCGCACCTTCACCCGTCGGGTCTTCCGCACGGTGAAGGACAGGACCACGGACATCAACACCTACCTCTCCGAAAACCTCTCCGGCATTAAGATCACCCAAATCTTCAACCGGGAGGACGCCAAAATGCAGGAGTTCACGGAGAAGTCCCGGGGTCTGCGTATCGCCCGGAGAAACATGACCCTGGTCTTCGGCATCTTCCGGCCCATGGTGTATATGCTCTACATCAGCTCCGTGCTGTGCCTCCTCTATCTGTGCGGCCGGGGCTACATCCGGGAGACGCACTTTTTGGGCCAGACTATCCAGAGCCAGACGCTGGTCAGCTTCTATATGTATATCTCGCGGTTCTTCAACCCCATCCAGACCCTGGCCGAGCAGTTCAACCAGCTCCAGTCCGCCTTCGCCTCCGCCGAGAAGATCTTCACCATCTTCGACATGGAGCCGGAGCTTGTGGACGAGCCGGACGCCATCGAGCTTGACCACATCGAGGGCGACATTGAATTTCGGGACGTCTGGTTTGCCTACGTCCCCGGCGAGTGGGTCCTGAAGGGCGTCAGCTTCCACGTAAAGCCCCGGGAGACCGTGGCCTTCGTGGGCGCCACGGGCTCGGGCAAGACCACCATCCTCAGCCTCATGTGCCGCAACTACGACATCCAGAAGGGCCAGATCCTCATTGATGGCATCGACATCCGGCACATCAAGGTCTCCTCCCTGCGCCGGCACTTCGGGCAGATGCTCCAGGACGTGTTCCTGTTCTCCGGCACCATCCGCTCCAACATCGTCCTTCGGGAGGAGAGCTTCACCGACGAGGAGATCTGGCAGGCGTGCCGCTACGTCAACGCCGACCACTTCATTAATAAGCTGGACGGCGGCCTTGACGAGGTGGTCCGGGAGCGGGGCAACAATTTCTCCGCCGGACAGAGACAGCTCCTCTCCTTTGCCCGCACCATCCTCCACAGGCCCGAGGTCATGATCCTGGACGAAGCCACCGCCAACATCGACACGGAGACCGAGATTTTGATCCAGGACTCTCTGGAGAAGATGAAGAACATCGGCACCATGCTCATCGTGGCCCACCGCCTCTCCACCATCCAGCATTCGGACAACATTATCCTTTTGAGCCACGGCGAAATTAAGGAGCAGGGCACCCATCAGGAGCTCCTCCACAAAAAGGGCCGGTACTACAAGCTCTATATGCTCCAGTTCCACGAACAGCAAAAGCAGCTGGAGAAAAACGCGTGACTTTGAATTCCCCGTCTGCCTCAGCCCCAGGGCGAGAGGCGGACGGGAAATTTTTTTGTTCTCTCCCTTGACAAAAGGGGAAAAGTGTATTATTGTATTACTTACTTAATACAATAATACTTATAGGGGGCGGGATATGGAATGGAAATTTGAGGCCGGAGCGCCCATCTACGCCCAGATCGTGGAGACCCTGCGGGTAAAGATCGTCTCCGGCTCCATACGCCCGGGGGAGAAGCTGGCCCCTGTGCGGGAGCTGGCGCTGGAGGCGGGGGTCAACCCCAACACCATGCAGCGGGCCCTCACGGAGCTGGAGCGGGAGGGGCTTTTGTACACCCGGCGCACCTCCGGCCGGTTCGTCACCGAGGACGCCGGGGTGCTGGACGCGGCCCGGAGGGACCTGGCCCGCCGGAAGCTCCGGGCGTTTCTGGAGAGCATGGGGGAGCTGGGCTTTACCGGGGAGGAGCTTTTGGCGCTCCTCAAGAGCGAAAATATTTCCGAAGAGGAGGAACGATAATGCCTATTTTGACTTGCGCGGGGCTTTCCAAGTCCTTCGGCGGGACAAAAGCCCTTGACGGGGTGGACCTCACCCTGGAGCCGGGGCGCATCGTGGGGCTTTTGGGGCCCAACGGCAGCGGGAAGACCACCCTTTTGAAGCTGGCCAACGGCCTTCTGCGGCCCAGCGCCGGGAAAATACTCATCGACGGCAAAGAGCCGGGGGTGGAGACAAAGAAGATCGTCTCCTACCTCCCGGACAGGGCCTGCGTCCCGGACTACATGACGGGGGCGCAGCTCATGGCCTTTTACGGCGACTTTTATTCGGACTTCGACGCCTCGGCGGCGAAGGCGATGATGGAGCGGTTTGAGATCGACGGGAGGGCCAAAATCAAGCACATGTCCAAGGGCACCCGGGAGAAGCTCCAGCTCATCGCCGTCATGAGCCGCAGGGCCAGGCTCTACCTTCTGGACGAGCCCATCGGCGGCGTGGACCCGGCGGCCCGGGACGTGATTTTGGGGACCATCATCGCGAATTACGACCCCAGCGCCACGGTGCTGATCTCCACCCACCTCATCGCTGACGTGGAGCGGGTGCTGGACGACATCCTCTTTTTGAAGAGCGGAAAGATCGTCCTGGCCGCCCCGGCGGAGGAGCTCCGGGAGAAGCACGGCAAGAGCGTGGACGAGATCTTCAGGGAGGTGTTCAGATGTTAGGAAAGCTTATGAAATACGAGCTGCGGGCCACGTCCCGGACCATGCTCCCCATCCTCGGCGTCATGCTGCTGGTGTCGGGCCTTGCCAATCTGGCGGTGCGCTGGATGAATACGGACCGTCTGCCGGCGGCCCTGTCGGTGATCCTCGGCCTTTCGATGGTGGCGTTCATCCTGGGGCTCATTTCCCTGGGGGCCATCACCGTCTTTGTCATGGTGGCCCGGTTCAGAAATAACCTGCTGCGCAGCGAGGGGTACATCACCCACACCCTCCCCGTCTCCGTCCACGCCCAGATCTGGAGCAAGGTGTTGACGGCGGCCCTCTGGTACGCCGCCGCCATTGTGACCATCGTGCTGTCGGTGGTCCTGCTGGTGCTGGACGTGGATTTCATCCGGGGCCTGACGGACGCCCTGGGCGACATCCTCCGGCTCTTCACGGACTTCAACAACGTGGAGGTCCTGGTGGAGCTGCTGGTCATCCTCTTCCTGGAGAGCGTGGCCATGAGCCTCATGATCTTCGCCGCCCTCTCCGTGGGCCACAGCTTCAGCAGCCGGAAGATGCTGGCCTCCGTGGGGGTGTTCATCCTCTTCGCCGTCCTCACCCAGGTCGTCTCCGGCGTCCGGGTGTCCATGGTCCCGGACGCGGGGCTCGCCGCCGGGACGGAGACAGCCGCCCGGGGCTTCATGGAGAGCTGGCGCATCACCTGCGGCCACCTGGCCCTGGGAGCGATAGTCTCCGGCGGGATATACTATTTGATCACCGCCTGGTTTTTGAAAAACAGACTCAATCTTGAATAATTTAAGGCCCCCGGGTTTTCCCGGGGGCTTTCGCGTACTTGAAAAAGGTAAGGAAATATGGTATGATTTACCCAAACATACGCATAACTACCCCAAAGGAGGCGCGAAACATGACGCTGTATGAAAAATCTGAGGCCGTGCTGGAGCTGCCGGCGGTGCTGGAGCTCCTGGCTTCCGAGGCCGTGTCCGACGGGGCCAAGGAGGCCGCCCGGGCGCTTACCCCCTCCTCCGACAAAGCGGAGGTGGAAAAGCGTCTCCGGGAGACCACCGACGCCCGGGAGCTTATGACCCTCCACTCCGCGCCCTCCTTTTCCGGGGTGAAGGACATACGGGACAGCCTCCGCAGGGCCGACGCCGGGGGGATGCTGAACACCCGGGAGCTTACGGACATCGCCCAGGTCCTCCGGGAGGCCCGGAGCGCCATCGCCTACGCCTCCGGGGACGAGAAGGGCGCCGGGAGCATTGGTTACCTCTTCTCCTCCCTCCACGCCAACAAGTATCTGGAGGAGAAGATCACAAACTCCATCATCGGCGAGGGGGAGCTGGCGGACTCCGCCTCGGCGGAGCTTGCGGACATCCGCCGGGCCATGCGCGTGGCGGGAAGTAAGGTCCGGGAGGCCCTCCAGAAGATCATCACCTCTCCCACCTACGCCAAGGTGCTCCAGGAGCCCATCATCACCATGAAAAACGGCCGCTACGTGGTTCCGGTGAAGGCCGAGCACAAGGGGGCCGTGCCGGGGCT
>CANQZF010000098.1 GCA_947628265.1 uncultured Oscillospiraceae bacterium | reverse complement strand
TCGGCGCTCTGATAGATGAAAAGCCCCAGCTCCAGGGAGAAGCACCCCAGGTACGCCGCCACTGCCGCCGAGAAGGCGAAGGTCATGGTCAGTAGGGCGTTTGCCGCCGCCTCGATGCGCCGGGAGTTGCCCTGGACCTGCTCCTCGGTGAGCTCCGGGACGATGAGCTCCGAGAGGGAGGAGAAGATCACCATGGGGAAGGTCATCACCGGGAAGACCATGCCCTGGATCATGCCGTACCCCGCCAGGGCCGCCTCCGCCGAGGCTCCGCTTTTGCGAAGGCCGGAGGGGATGAGCATGTTTTGGACGGTGTTGAGGGCCACCCGGGCGTAGGCGGTCAGCGCCAGGGGCATGGCGATCTTCAACATCCGGGGCGTGAGGCCCCGGGCCTCTCCCCCGCCCCGCCGGTCCCGGTCCAAAAGGTAGAGGACAAGGAGCACCAGGAAGGAGAATATCTCCCCGGAGGCGCTGCCCGCCGCCACCGCCGCGCAGGAGAGCTCGGGGTTGGCCGTCTTAACAAAGGAGAGCGCCGCCAGCGCCACAGCCACCCGGCAAAGCTCCTCGGACACCGTCCCTATGAGGGCACGGCCCACCTTGCACATGCCGGTGAAGTACCCGCCCAGCACCGCCCCCGTGGAGATAAAGGGCATCCCCACCGCCAGCACCCGGAGGGCCAGCGCCGTGCGGACATCCCCCAGGAACCGTGTGGCCACGAAATCGGAGAGCGTCAGCAGTAAGAGGGACGCCAGACATCCGAATACGGCGGCGTAGGCGAGGCACCGGCGCACCACCCCGGCGGCGTTGCCAAGCCTGCCGCGCCCCATCTCCTCCGACACCAGCCGCGTTGTGGCGAAGCGGATCCCGGAGATGGCGAAGGTCGCCGCCAGGGAACCCACGGACAGTATGAGCTGCATAAGCCCGATCCCGGAGGCCCCCATCTTCCGGGACAGCGCCACCTGGAACCACAGCCCCACCGCCCGCAGACAGAGCGACACCAGGGTCATAACGACGGTATTGACAAACAGCCTCCTGCCCTTCAAAGCGCACCTCCGGGGATATACTTGGTCAAGTATATTGGTCCCGGAGGGAAAAAATGCCCTCCATGGGAGGGCGTTCACGGGAGGGGTGGGGGAAGAAGGTTGCCGCCTGAAGGCGGCGGGGGGATTCTTCTTTCCATTCTTTTTGGAAAAAGAATGGAAAGAAGCAAAGGAAGAAAAACCTTTTTTGGGGTGCTCTGTAGCTTCGGGCCTCTACGGTATACTGGCGGGTCGGCTCCCGCAGTGGGGGTCGATACACACGGGTGGAACCATATCCGCGCGGGTGTGGACGTATTGAAAAGCGCCTACTTCCGCGTAAGCCCGAATTATAAATTCGGGCGACGCTGCCCGGGTGGTTGTCGGGGGCGGTTGCGTCTACGCTCCGCCGCGCTGCCCAGGTGCTTATCGTGTGGTATTCGGTAGAGAAGCGGCTATATCCGCTGGCGCTGGCGCTGCGCGCCTCGCGCCTCGCTGGTGCGGTGCGCTTTCAACCCGCCGTAGGGGCCGATGACCGCATCGGCCCGTCCCCCGTCCACCGCCGCACCCTCGTAAACCGCCGTAAGGGCCGGACACCGTGCCGGCCCGTCCCCCGTTTATTGCAATTCTGCCGAACACCGCCGTACGGGCCGCCGCCCACGGCGGCCCATCCTCCAATTTTCTTCTGGCCCTCCGATCAACGCACTCGTTTTCCATACGGGCGGCACATCTGGGCCGCCCATCCCCCAGATTCCCTCACCCGCCCCCATAAAAGGTTTGCGGCTACGCCGCACATTAAATTATTCGCCGCAAAATTCCGCGGCGAATACCTTTTCGGGGGATGGTACGTTGGTTTGGGGTGAGATGTACTCTGAAGGCCGGGTCGCCGGGGACGCACTCCAGAGTATTCCCTTCGGTCACGACCCCTATCGCGGTGTAAGGGGAATGGCAATTAACGGGGGACGGGCCGATGTGGTCATCGGCCCCTACGGCAAGTTTTCGCGTTTATTAAATATAACATTCCAATTACTGCACCGTCCAAATTATATGCCGTAGGGGTCGCCGTCCCCGGCGACCCGTCCCTCAATTTTCATTCGCGCCCTAATCAACGCACAATGTCCCGTAGGGTCGGCCGCCCACGGCTGACCGCTCCCCGTTTACCGCCATGCCTACGAACACCGCCGTAAGGGCCGATGACCACATCGGCCCATTCCTCCGTCCACCTCCGCGCCCTCCCCCAAAAAAGGTATTCGCCGCAAAAATTTGCGGCGAATGATTTGATATGCGGCGTAGCCGCAAACCTTTTTATTGGCGGGCGCGAAGGAAAGACCCTTTGACGTGCTCACGGCTCCAGGAGGGCGCGGAGCTCGGAGGCGGCGGTGGTCCAGACGTGTGGGTCCGAGGCGGTCCTGACGTAGAATTTTCCGTCGCGGAGGGAGGCGTATTGCATCAGCGCGTCCTGGCTTTGGAGGGTCTCAAAGGAGCGTAGGTGCTCGAAGTTTTCGCAAAATATTTTATCCCGGTAAATTTCCAGGAGGTACGGCGCTGTGGTGTAGAGCCGGATGTCCACCCGCTCATCCAGCGCCGACAGCGCCAGGGGGACCGTTCCGCAGTAGCCGGATTCCACCGCGACGACGCGCCCTTCCGGCACGGAGCGCAAAAGGTCCGTGAGGGCGGCCTTTAAAACCGGGCAGCCGTCCAGGACGGCCCGGATACGGGGCTTGCAGAACGCGCTGAAGGCGGGGAAGTCGCAAATCCCGGCCTCCAGCGCCTCATAGACAGGCCGGCGCAGGGCGTCGTCCGCGCCCTCCCCCGCCGTTTGCCGCAGAAAATCCCGGTTGATGACCCAGGGGTACAGCCCCTCCGGGCCCTGGCCGCGAAAATAGACGTAGGGTAAGAACGTATCGCGCAGCAAAAACACATACGCGGTGTCCCTTTGGCGGCCCAACCACCGGCAGTAATCGCGAATATTCAGGAGAAACCCGTCCTCCGACGGCTCCGCCCACTCGGCCCTGGCGCATAGGTCCGCAAAGAGCGTATCAATATCCGTCTCAGCGCCGCTGTAAGAAAACGCTGCGGCCGGAGGGCGCTTTGCCGGGAAAGGCTCCTCGCCGTGGGCCCTCAAAATCCCGCGAAGGCGCGAGACGGCGCGGCGGTCCCGCTCAAGAGCCGCGCCAAGCTGGGGATACCCCTCCTCCTCCAGGTCGTCGAGGAGCTTCAAAAGCCGCTTGACCTTTAAAAGCTCCTCCCGGCCAAGGGGCCTCCCCTCCAGCCTCTCAAGCTCATCGGCGTAGTATTTTTCATTGAAGGACAGAAAACTCACGACGCACTCCCCTCAGAAAAGCTCGTCCAACAGTGCGAAATACCTCATCTTCTCCCCATCCGGGGAAATCCCCAGATATTTGAAAAGTCTGTCGGCGTCGAAGCCGGGGCTTGCGTGGCCGTGGGGGCCGTCGGTGTTGTCGTGGAGGCTCCGGCGGGCGATGGCGTAGTCGCGGTAGGGGTCGCCCACGCCCGCGCCGCCAAGATCGATAAATCCGGTGATCCTGCCGTTTTCCGTGAGGATATTGGGAAGGCACATATCGCCGTGGGTGAAGCGCCTCTCCTCCCGGGGGCGGTTCTCCTCAAGCCACAAGAGCAGATGTTCGGGGTCCCGGAAGCCGCCGGGGGCGAAGGTGGCGGGGTCGGTGTTCTCCACGTCCACCTCTCCCCGCTCCACGTGCTCCCGGGCGATGGCAAGCTCGGCGTCCAGGTCGGCCCTGTACGGGCAGTCCCGAATATCCACGGAGCCCACCATCACCAGCGCCTGCGCCAAAAGCCGGGTCACGTTTTCGGCGTCCCCGAGAACGGCGCTGTCGCACAGCATCTTTCCCGAAAGCCGCGTCATCAGCAGATACTGCCGTCCGCCCTCCCGCTCACAGGCCAGGACCTCCGGCACGGGGAGCTTTCCCCGCAGCCACGCCATGATGCCCGCCTCCTGGCGGGCTACGGCGTCGTCCCGCGCGATCTTCAACACCGCGTCCGGGTAGAGCCGTATCCCCGCGCCGGACATGCCGATGGCGTCCGTCTCAAAGGGCGCGTCACCCAGAAGTTTCCTAATTCTCTCAGGAAGTCTCTCCATTTTAGTTGAACGTCCCCTTATTCTTCTCCAAAAGCCGCTCCACGCTCTCCCGGAGGACGGCGTTTTCCGGGCGTCTGAGCTCCGGATCCGCGTCCAGGAGCTCCCTGGCGGCGGACTGGGCCGTTTTCAGCATATCCATGTCGGAGGCGAAGCTGGCGATCTGCATATCGGGAAGACCGCTCTGCCGGGAGCCGAAGAAGTCGCCGGGTCCCCGGAGCTTCAGGTCCTCCTCGGCGATCTTGAAGCCGTCGTTTGTCTTGCAAAAGGCCCGCATACGCTCCCGCGCCACCTCACCTCCGCCGCCCTCAAAGAGGACGCAGTAGGACTTGTGGGCCCCTCTACCCACCCGGCCCCGGAGCTGGTGGAGCTGGGAAAGGCCGAACCTGTCGGCGTTCTCCACCACCATGAGGGCGGCGTTGGGCACGTCCACGCCCACCTCGATGACCGTGGTGGCCACCAGGATGTGGATATTCCCGGCGGTGAAGGCCTCCATGACGTCGTTTTTCTCCTTTGCCTTCATTTTTCCGTGGACCAGGGCGACGCGAAGGTCCGGGAAGACCTTCTCCGAAAGCTCCTTGGCGTACTCCTTCACGGATTTGAGGCCGTCCGGGGACTCCTCCGTCTCCTCCACGGCGGGGCAGACGATGAACACCTGCCGCCCCTCAGAGGCGAGGCGGCGGATGAAGTTATAGATGCGCTGGCGCATATTCTCCCCCACCAAAAATGTGTCGATGGTCTGTCTCCCCGGCGGCAGCTCGTTTATGACGGAGACGTCCAGGTCGCCGTAGACGATGAGGGCCAGGGTCCTGGGGATGGGCGTGGCGGACATGACCAGCACGTGGGGCGTGTCGCCCTTGTCCGTCAGGGCCGCCCGCTGCTGGACGCCGAAGCGGTGCTGCTCGTCGGCGATGATGAGGGCGAGCTTACGAAACTCCACGCTCCCGGAAATAAGGGCGTGGGTGCCGATGACAAGGTCCGCCTCCCCGTTTTTCAAGGCCGCCTGGGTCTCCCGCTTCGTTTTCAGCGTGAGTCCGCCGGTGAGGAGCGCCACCCGGATACCCAGGGGCTCCAGGAGCGCGGACAGGGATTTAAAATGCTGCTCGGCCAAGATCTCCGTGGGGGCCATGAACGCCGCCTGATACCCGGCCCTGACGGCGGCAAACGCGGCGGCGGCGGCCACGGCGGTCTTGCCGGAGCCCACGTCGCCCTGAACGAGCCGGCTCATGGGGGCGTCCCCGGCCATATCCCGGAGGATGTCGTCCACCGCCCGCCTCTGGGCGCCGGTGAGGGCGAAGGGCAGGGCCCGGTAAAAATCGCCCATGTCCACATTTTTCACTCGATAGGGGCTTTTTTTGAGCTGACGGGTCCGCATGAAGCTGAGGGTACAGCTCAAAACGAAAAGCTCCTCAAAAATGAGACGTCTCCGGGCCAGCTCCAGGCTCTCCAGGTCCCTGGGGAAGTGGATATTCTCATAGGAAAAGCGGGTCTGGGCCAGGTGATAGCGCTCCCGCACCTCCCGGGGTAGGCGCTCCGGGAGCTCCTCCCCGCACGCCTCCAGGCCCTGGCGGACGGCGTTCATCATGGCCCGCTGGGTGAGGCCCGCGGTCATCCGGTAGACGGGCACGATGCGGCGGGTGGTGACGGGGAGGTTCGTCTCCTTTTCAAAAACCGGGTTCGTCATTTCCGGTGCGCCGATGCGCCCGCCCACAAGGCCAAAAAAGATATAGCTTTCCCCGGGGATGAGGGCGTTTTTGACGTAGCTCTGGTTGAAAAACGTGACGGTCATGCGCCCCGCCGCGTCCACCACCACTGCCTTTGTGATGTCCAGGCCCTTTCGTATCCGGGAGAGCCTGGGCGGGGCGGCTACGGTGGCGCTGACACAGCACTTCTCGCCGAATTGGAGGTGGGAGATGTCCCGCACCGCCGTCCTGTCGTCGTAGGCCCGGGGGAAGTTCATCACCAGGTCCCGGAGCGTGACGATGCCAAGCTTCAAAAACGCCTTTGCCCGCTCCTCCCCCACTCCCTTTATGAATTGAACGCCGGTGTCAAGCTTCTCCACGGTATCACTCCCCTTTTTTCGTATTGTACCACGGGAGGAAAAATAAAGCAAGGAGGGGAAAATCAGCGATTTTCACTTGATAAAAGGCGTCTTGAATGATAAAATAAGAATTTAGAACATTTTCTCGGAGGAAACCATGCTGGATGTCGTTCTGGACGCGGCGCTGGATACGTTGAAGCTGCTCCCGTTTCTTTTTTTAACCTATCTCCTTTTGGAGTTCATCGAGGAAAAGGCCGAAAAGGGCTCTTTAAAGCTGGTGCGCCAGTCCGGGGTCTGGGGGCCCTTCGTGGGGTCGGCGCTGGGGCTCATCCCCCAGTGCGGGTTCTCCGCCTCGGCCTCCAACCTCTTCGCCCAGCGGCTCATCTCCGCCGGGACGCTGATCGCGGTGTTCCTCTCCACCTCCGACGAGATGCTGCCCATTCTCATCTCCAACGCCGTCCCGCCCGTGACCATTCTGAAAATCCTGGGCGTCAAGGTCCTG
>CANQZF010000097.1 GCA_947628265.1 uncultured Oscillospiraceae bacterium | reverse complement strand
GGAGGGGGCAGGGGGTGGGGGTGTAGATGGATATACGGACCCACCCTGCCCATCGCTTCGCTCGGGCACCCCTCCCAAAGGGAGAGGCACTCGAGGAATTTTGCGCACGCCGAAAGTTATCGGAAAGGAAAGAGCTGTGGAGGAAACCCATCAGGGGTTTCCTTCACGTCAAATGAACCCCGCCGCGACGCGGCGGGGCGGCCTTTGCCTTTGGCAAAGGCCGCCGGCACCAGAAAAAGGACTTGCGAAAGCAAGTCCTTTTTCTGGTGCCGGCGACCGGGATCGAACCGGTACGATGTTGCCATCACGGGATTTTAAGTCCCGGGCGTCTGCCAGTTCCGCCACGCCGGCTTATTGCTTTTTGGGGAGGGGGCGCTTTTGCCCGTCCTCGTCCACGAGGTATGTGTTCTCCAGCTGGGAGGTGAGGCTCGCCTTTACGGAGGCGATATACTCCGCGCGCAGCGCCGCCCGCTCGGCAAGCTCCTCGGTGGTGAGGGGGCGCGTGCGGGAGATACGCGTAAGCTCGCTTATCCTGTCGATCCTGGCCTTATCCATTTTCACACCTCGCAATTAGCTATTTTAAACGCTCCGGCCCTTTTTGTCAATCCTAATCGCATTACCCCGACAAATAATTCAAACTTTGTTAACTCTTTCATACGCTTGAGGGGTATAATAGTACACGAATAAATTTGTGAAACGGGATGGCTATGCTTAAACTCAACAACATCACCAAGACCTACATAACCGGGGACCTCAAGCAGCAGGCGCTGGACGGGATCTCCATCTCCTTCCGCAAGAACGAATTTGTCTCCGTTCTGGGGCAGTCCGGCTCCGGCAAGACTACGCTCCTCAACATCGTGGGCGGCCTTGACCAGTACACCACCGGGGACCTGATTATCAACGGCAAGTCCACCAAGGAGTACAACGACGCCGACTGGGACACCTACCGCAACCACTCCGTGGGCTTCGTGTTCCAGAGCTACAACCTCATCCCGCACCAGACTGTGCTCTCCAACGTGGAGCTGGCGTTGACGCTTTCCGGCGTGTCCAAGGCCGAGCGCCGCAGGCGCGCCATCGAGGCTTTAAAGGCCGTGGGTCTGGAGGAGCACATCTACAAGCGCCCCAACCAAATGTCCGGCGGCCAGATGCAGCGTGTCTCCATCGCCAGGGCCCTCATCAACAACCCCGACATCCTCCTGGCTGACGAGCCCACGGGGGCGCTGGACTCCGAGACCAGCATCCAGGTCATGGAGCTTTTGAAGGACATTGCCAAGGACCGCCTGGTCATCATGGTGACCCACAACCCGGAGCTGGCGGAGAAATACTCCACCCGCATTGTAAGGCTCTTAGACGGGCGCATCACCTCCGACTCCGACCCCTATGAGGACGAGTCCACGGCGGAGGTCTTGAGCAAAAAGGAGCAGAAAAAGCAAAAGAGCGAGAAGAAAAAGCGCTCCATGTCCTTCTTCACCGCCCTTTCGCTCTCCCTCAATAACCTGATGACCAAAAAGGGCCGGACGTTTTTGACCAGCTTCGCCGGGTCCATCGGCATCATCGGCATCGCCCTCATCCTCTCCGTCTCGGCGGGGTTCCAGGCGTACATCGACCAGGTCCAGGAGGACACCCTCACGAGCTACCCCATCACCATCGAGGGGGAGAGTGTGGACATGTCCGCCATGATGCTGTCCCTTATGAGCGCCCGGCAGGACGACGCCCAGGAGGAGCGGGACCCGGACCGGGTCTATTCCTCCACCGTCATGTTCGATATGCTCTCCACCATGATGAACGCCCAGACCAAGACCAACAACCTGACGGCCTTCAAAAAGTTCCTGGACGAGGGCGGCAACGGCATCATGGACATCGCCCGGGTCCACTACACCTATGACTTCAAGTTCGACGTCTATACCCAGGACGAGGACGGGAACGTTCTCAAATCCGACGTCATGGCGATGATGCAGGAGGCCATGACCGGCATGTTCGGCGGCGATTACTCCTCCTACTTCAATTCCATGGGCGATATGTACCAGAGCATGGACGTCTGGAACGAGCTTCTGCCGGAGGCCGACGGCACCGGCGTCTCCCAGCAGACAAAGGAGCAGTACGACATTCTCTACGGCCGCTGGCCGGAAAATTACGACGAGATCGTCATCTTCGTGGGGCCCCGGAACGAGATCTCCGACCTCATGCTCTACGCGTTGGGCTTCATCTCCTCCGAGGACATGACCGAGACCATGCAGGCCATGATGCGCGGCGAGGAGGTGGAGGCCGAGACCATGAGCTGGAGCTACGAGGAGCTCTGCGAGACGGGCTTTAAGTTCATCCTCCCCAGCGAGTATTACCAACTGGACCCCGCCACGGGGACGTATGTGGACCTCTCCGCCACCGAGACGGGCATGGATTACCTCTACAATAGCTCCGACATCGGCATCCCCTTGAAGGTGGTGGGCATCGCCAGGGCCAGCGACGACGGCAACGGCGGGCGGGTCTCCGGCCAGATCGGCTACACCGCTGCCCTCACACAGTACGCCATGGCCGAGACGGGCAAGCAGGAGATCGTGAAAAAGCAGCTGGCGGACGACACGGTGGACGTGTTCACCGGCCTTCCCTTCCGCACCCCAGACTACACCGAGCCCACGGCGGAGGAGAAGGAGGCGGCTTTTAAGGAATATTACGAGGGACTTTCCGACGAGGCGAAAGCCGCCCTCTTCATCCGGATGTCCTGTATCCCCACGGAGGAATACCTGGACGGCGTGGTGGCCCAACAGCTCAAGGACCTTGACCGGCAGGGGGTCATGGAGCTGATGATCAACTCCTACGCCACGCAGATGGGCGTCACGGATACCACCCAGATCGAAAGCTACTTCAATCAGATGAGCGACGAGGAGCTTTTCGCCATGGCCGAGGAGGGCATCCGCCAGATGGCCGGGGCCGCCTACGCCCAACAGGCGGCGGCGCAGCTTAGCCAGCTCCCGCCGGAGGCTCTGGCGGGGATGATGGCCGGGGCCAGCTTCACCTCTGACCAGTACGTCGCCTTCTACGACGAGTTCATGCCCGCCACGGTGTCCGACGCCAACTACGAGCAGAACATGGAGGCCCTGGGCTACGCCGTCCCGGAGACGCCCAGCCGCGTGAGCCTCTACGCCGTGACCTTCGAGGACAAGGACAAGATCGCCGACCTCATCGCCCAGTATAACGAGGGCGTCCCCGAGGACGACAAGATCGACTACACCGACTACGTGGCGCTGCTGATGAGCTCTGTCACCACCATCATCGACGCCGTCAGCTACGTGCTGATCGCCTTTGTCTCCATCTCCCTGGTGGTGAGCTCCATCATGATCGGCATCATCACCTACATCTCCGTCCTGGAGCGCACGAAGGAGATCGGCATCCTCCGGGCCATCGGCGCCTCCAAGCGGGATGTGGGCCGCGTCTTCAACGCCGAGACCCTGATCGTTGGCTTCGGAGCGGGCGTCATCGGTATCGGCGCGTCGCTGCTCATCATCATCCCCATTAACCTCATACTCCACCACCTCACCGGCATCGACGAGCTCTCCGCCGTCCTCCCGGCCACGGCGGGCCTCATCCTGGTGCTCATCAGCATGTTCCTCACCTTCATCGCCGGCCTCGTGCCGTCGCATCTGGCCGCCAAGAAGAACCCGGTGGAGGCGTTGAGAACGGAGTAAAAGCTGAAAATCCCAAATTGAAACCATACGGGCCGCCGTCCAGATTGCCCCTCCCTCCGGGAGGGGTGCCCGAGCGCAGCGATGGGCAGGGTGGGTCCGCATATTTACCCACTCCCACCCCCTGCCCCCTCCCAAAGGGAGGGGCTCTAAACCCGCCCGTTTTCCGGTATACCACTGCACCTCCGCAAAACGCCGTACGGGCCGCCGCCCTCGGCGGCCCATCTTCGATTTTCCACGCTTGCCCCGATAAAAAGGTTTGCGGCTTTGCCGCACATTAAATCATTCGCCGCAAAATTTTGCGGCGAATACCATTTTCGGGGATGGTGCGTTTGCATTCACCACGTTATCATCCCACCGGGATTGGGCCGATGTGGTCATCGGCCCCTACGGCGAGCTTTCACGTTTAAATATAACATTCCGATTATTGCAACACCCAAATTATACGCCGTACGGGCCGCCGCCCTCGGCGGCTCATTCCCGCAATTTGACCCTCTTGACACCGTTATTTCCGGGTGGTATACTAATATCATAATATTCCGGGGGTGAAAGGATGCGCATTCTTCTCGCTTGAATTTTATGGCGCTTTTGAGGGGTGTAGTGTGCCCTGGGCGCCGGGAGCGGGAAGAGAATTCATCCGGTCACTCTGGGGCGTATGGCGCCTTTTTGAGCTGTGGGATCCTTCCCGCGGCTTAATTTTTTTGAAAGGCGCGGATCGTATGCTGATAGATGTTACAAATTTTACCTTTTCCTACCCCGGCAGCTTCGACAACGTGTTTGAGGACGTGAGCTTTCAGATGGACACGGCCTGGCGGTTGGGGTTCACCGGGCGCAACGGCAGGGGGAAGACCACCTTCCTCCGGTGCCTTTTGGGGGAGCTTGCGTACTCCGGCTCCATCTCGGCGCCGGGGCTGCGGTTTGCGTATTTCCCCGCGCGGGTGGAGGACATGGCCGCGCCCACCCTCCGGGCGCTGATGAAAGCCGCCCCCGGGGCAGAGGAGTGGGCGCTTTTGCGGGAGCTCTCCAAATTGGGCATTCGGGAGGACATGCTGGACCGGCCCTTCGGGACCCTCTCCAGCGGGGAGCGTACCCGGGCGGCGCTGGCGGCCCTCTTCGCCCGGCCGGACGTCTTCCCCCTCATTGACGAGCCCACAAACCACCTGGACATGGGGATGCGGGAGGCGCTGGGGGAGTACCTTGCGAAAAAGCGGGGCTTCATCCTGGTGAGCCATGACCGGGCGCTGCTGGACAGATGCACCGACCACACCCTCAGCATCAACCGCGCGAATATCGAGGTGACGCGCGGCTCCTTTTCCACCTGGTGGGAGAATAAGCGGCGGCAGGACGACTGGGAGCGGGCGGAGAACGAGAAGCTCCGTGGCGAGATCGCAAGGCTCAGCGACGCCGCCCGGGAGCGGGCCCGGTGGTCCGCCAAGGCGGAGCGGTCAAAGTACGTCTCCCACACGGACAAGGCCGACGTGAAGCACGGCTGGGCCCCGAAGCAGGCCGCCAAGGCCGCCAAACAGCAAAAGCGCGCCAAGGCCATGGAGGAGCGCCGGGAGCGGGCCGTTGAGGACAAATCGAAGCTCCTCCACAACATTGAGCGGGACGAGGAGCTGAAACTCTCGCCTCTCATCCACCGGGCCCGGAGCGTCGTCTCCCTGCGGGACGTGTCGGTGGCCTACGGGGAGCGCCCCGTTGTGGAAAACATGACCTTTGAGATCGCGCCGGGGGAGCGGGTGGCCCTCATGGGGCGCAACGGCAGCGGCAAATCCAGCCTCATAAAGCTCATTTTGGGGGAGGACATCCCCCACACCGGGGAGGTGCGCGTGGCATCAAACCTCAAGATCTCCTACGTAAGCCAGGACACCTCCGATCTGCGCGGGGGACTTCGGGAGTACGCCGAGAGCTGCGGCGTGGACAGGAGCGTCTTCCAGTCGATCCTCCGCAAATTCGGCTTTGAGCGGGTCCAGTTTGAAAAGCCTTTGGAGTCCTGGTCCATGGGACAGAAGAAAAAGGCGCTGCTGGCCCGGAGCCTCTGTCAGGAGGCGCACCTTTACATCTGGGACGAGCCCCTAAACTATGTGGACGTCATCTCCCGGATGCAGATCGAGGAGCTTCTGCGGGCCTTCACCCCCACCATGCTCTTCGTGGAGCACGACCGGGCGTTTGTGGACGCCATCGCCACCCGAAGGATAGAATGTAAGTAATAGGTAATAGTGAAGAGTGAAGAAGTAGGGCCAACCTGGGCGGCGGCCCGTACGGCGTTGGTTGAGGGTGCGGTGGTGGACGGGGACGGGCCGATGTGGTCATACTCCAGAGTACTTCCTTCGGTCGTCGGCCCCTACGGCGGGAAGCGCACCGCACCAGCGAGGCGCGAGGCGCAAAGCGCCAGCGCCAGCGGATATAGCCGCTTCTCTACCGATTACCACACGACAACCACCCAGGTAGCGCGGAAATATTCAGACGCAAACTCTACCGTCCACCACCCTGGCAGCGTCGCCCGAATTTATAATTCGGGCTTACGCGGACGTAGACGCTTTTCAATACGTCAATGCCCGCGCGGATATGGTTCCACCCAGATGTATCGTCCACCTCTGCGGGAGCCGTCCCGCCAGTATACGGTAGAGGCCCGAAGCTACAGAGCACCCACGGGTTCCAAGGGGCACTGCTCCTTGGCCGCTTTTCGCCCCTTTGTTACTTTCCGCGCTTTTGGCGGGACAAAAGCGCGGAAAGTAAATCCCGCCGCCCAAAAGGGCGGCAACCTTTTAAAAACCCCCGGAGGGCCTCCGCCGCCCAAAAGGGCGGCATCCCTTTTTAAACCCCCGGAGGGCATCCGCTTTTTTTGTTCAACCCGACGAACAAAAGACAAGCGCACCGCAACATTTACAATGTAACGCCGCAACATACACTATTTTCCTTGCTGAAAAAAGGTCTATAATTAGCGGCGTTGTCAGGGACAACAGAACATATCTTTGGAGGAATTTACTATGAAAAAGCATGATACTAAAAGAAAGGAAAACGCC
>CANQZF010000096.1 GCA_947628265.1 uncultured Oscillospiraceae bacterium | reverse complement strand
CACGTCCCCGCCGGTGATGCCGATGGCCTGGCCGATCTGGTTGGTCCACCGGGGGATGCGGGTCTTGTCGTAGACGATCTTGGGGTAGGCCGTGGTCATGAGGCTGAGCATAGACATGGCCCACATCTTATTAATGAAGATCTGGTTGGGGATGAGCCCCGTCAGCATGGCCTGACCGTGGAAGCTGTCCTGGATGTAGTCCCAGCTCAGCCACACGATGGGGTAGAGCCGTATCCCCATTTTCCAGGGCCTACGCACCAGGACGTTCCGGGTGGCCTCACAGCCCCAGACCTCCCCCTCCTCGTCCTTCCACATGGCAAAGAGCTTCGTCACCTTGTCGTCGGTCCGCCGCTCCGCCCCGGGGCCGGCGCGGTCCTCGTCGGGGACGATCTCGTCCCACGCCTCCGAGCCCTGCTCCCTGGCGCGGCGGCGCAGGAGCCTCGCGATCTCCCGGCTCTCGATGAGGATGTAGGGCTGGGACTGTACCCGCCTGTCATTGGGGTTTCCGAAGTGGACCCGGGTGTTCTGGATGATCTCGGACCTCACCGCGCCCTCCGCCTCCTGCCCCGTCTTCACGCCGGGGTCCCAATAGGTGTAGATGCACCCGTCCCCCCGGACCGCCGCGTCCCGGGCCAGCTCCCGGAGCATATTGGTGACCCGGTTGTGCCGGAAAATGCTCTCAAACTCCTCGTTCAAAATTCGCGCCGGCTCCGAAAGCTCCTGCGTCCCCGCGCTGGCGGCCAGGGGCGAGGCCTGGACGGTGAGGTTGTCGGAGGTGATGGAGCTCACCACGAAGCACACGTCGCGCTTTAAGATGTTGAACACCGGCGTGGGCAGTCCGTTGGCCTGGACGCCCTCCCACTGCTTGCCGATGAAGAAGTTCTCGTTGGTGTTCACCGTCTCGTAGAGGTCCAGGGCCTCGTTGAACCGCCGTCCCCGCTCATAGAGCTCCCAGAGCTCCTCCGGGGTGGGGGCGTTGACCGTCTCAAAAAGGCCCTCCCGGGCGGCCTTATCTCTCGTCCTCGCCATCGCTTCTCACCGCCCTTCTGGCCGCCATCAGGTCATAGCCCATCATGGCGCTCATGCCCTCCTGCCACCGCTTTTCAAATTCCTCGCCCCCGGGGGCCCGGGCCTCCCCGGCCCCATCCCGCTCCCCGGCGCCGTCTCCCGTCCGCTTTACCGCCAGCAGCAGCGCTGCCGCCGCCTCCGCCGCGATGAGGGCCAAAAGCCCAATGATCACATAAACCAACTTCCATCTCCCTTTCTGAAAATGATAAAAATAGGAAAGAGCCGGTCCGCCCCACGCGTCCCGGCTCCGTTCAGCCCCTCCCGCCCAACGCTTTGGGCGGGGAATATGTATGAAATTGCTTACGTATCCTTTTTTCCCGAGTCCCGGACCACGCTGCGCCGGACCCGCAGGACCTTCACCGTCCCCTCCGGCCCCGGCACCACCTCCGCCCGGTCCCCCCGGGCCAAGATCCCCTCGATCGCCCGCACCGTCCCCTCATCCAGCATTTGTTCTCCCTCCATAAACTGTAAATTCTTCCTTCCCCACCCCTCACGGGCGGGGGCTTTTTATTTCCAGACCTTCATATCCAAATCCGCCTGGGCCTGGGCGGTGGTGACGGCGCTCTGGGCGGCCTTCTGGTACTCCTCCAGCAGCGCCTGGGCCCGCTTGAACGCCCCGTCCGCCACGGCCTGGGCGATCTCATCCTGATACCGTACCCGGAGCCCGTCAAGCTCCCGGTCCGCCGCCCGCAGCTCCGCCGCCTCCTGGGAATTCAGGACCGAGAGGTCCGCCTGGAGCCGGTTTTGCCGGGCCAGGGCCGCCTGGCCGCCGGTACCGGAGTTGAGGCCGGAGGCGGCGGCGTACTCGTTGAAGTTCCGCCCCGCCACCTCGGCCTCAGCCGCCGCCTCGTTACGCCGGCTCTGGTAGACGCCGGGGATCTCCGCCCGCTCCCCCTCCAGCGCGGCGATATTGGCGTCGAAGGCCTTCTTCAGTGCCTCCACCTGGGCCCGGGTAGCCGCGTCGTAGACCTCGTTCACCGCGTCCGTCTGGGCCTCGTAGGAGGGCAGCCTGGGCGGCGTATAGCTCCCCACGGCCCCCGCGTCCGCCCCGCCCTTCAAGGGCGCGTAGCCGGACCCGTCCACGGTCCCGGAGTAGCCGCTCCTGGCCCGGACCGCCTCGGCGGCGGCGTGGGCGGAGTCCATCCCGGCGTGGTCCCCCCGGGCGTAGGCGTCCTGGTAGAGGGCCTGAAATTTCTCGATCTGCCGCTTCTCGTCCTCGGTGAGAAAGGCGTCGTCATATGCCGATATTGCCATTGCTCTCCTCCTTTGCTTTGCCGCTCTCCTTGGAGCTCTGGATGCCGAAATAGAAGGCGATGATGACGGCGTAGACCGTCATAAAATCCTGCGTGGCCCTGCCGCACAGCGTCAGCACCGCGAACACCCCCGTCAAAACCAGCGTCACAATGCTCTTGACCTTCAAAAGCTCCCCGACCCTTGCGGAAATTGTGTCGTTCATGTGTTTCTCTCCCCTTTTTTATTTTTGTAAACCCCTGTGTTCACCGGACCCGGTCCGTTTTCGGAGGACGGGCGGCTGTGGGCAGCCGCCCCTACGGCTAATTTGGGGGCTCCCCTGCTAATTGCCCCTCCCTCTGGGAGGGGGCAGGGGGTGGGCCCGTATATCCCGCTCCCCCAATAAGCACCGCACCTCCGAACAACGCCGTACGGGCCGCCGCCCACGGCGGCCCACCGTTTACCGCACGAACCCCGTGCCTCTTATCCTCACATCCGCCGAAACCACCGTGGCGGCCTTATCCGCCGTGTTGTTCTTCAAGATGAGCTTGTAGTACGTGAATTTCTTCGCCTTCAGCTTTATCCTGTCCATCTCCGGCACGGCGCCGGCGTCGGTGGTGGCCACGGTGTAGACGGCGAAATCGCTCTTCCGGTCCGTCTGGGCCGTGACCTCCAGATACCCGTTGTCCTCCGGCTTGATGCCGATCCACAGCATGGCTGAGCACTTCCGCCTGTAGTCCTCGGCGAAGCTGATGGCCCCGGACTCCCAGTAGGCATCGATGGCCGCCCCGTTGTCGGAGCAGTAGTCCCAGGAGAAGTGCCTCAGATACCCGTCCCCGGTGCCGTAGTACACCTCGTCCCGGTAGTTGATCATGCACGTGGCCATGAGGTCCGTGTACACATACCAGGCATCCACGTCCATGTTCTGCACGATGGCCGTGCCGTCCTCGCCGATGACGAAGTACTCGTGGCTTATTTTGTCGTAGAACGTCCTGGCTTTTGAAAGGTCGAACTTCCGGATGGAACTGTCCACCCGCTGGCTCACCCGCTCGGCGTTGCGCTGGTCCCCGGTGACGTTCCCGGAGGAACTGGTGGCCTTCCACTCGATGACGCTCCGCCCGTCCAGGGTCCGGGGCCTATTTTGCACCAGCTGGGCCTGTCCGTAGGCGCAGTTGCCGATGGACCGGTTCACCGGCGAGACGTAGAACCCCGCCGTCACCGTGCCGTCCATCAGCGTGATGGTGTCGTACCCGATGGACCAGGCGCTATCCAATTTGAAGGCCATGAGCTTGTTGTAGTGGCGTATAAGCGCCGTGACAGGCGTGTTGGCGTCCCCCACCGCCACCTCGTAGAGGTCCGGGAAGTAGTCCGCCCGGGGCTTGCCGTTGTAGTCGAGGCCTGAGTAGAGGGCCTTGTTGGACCCGTCGCCGTAGAGAAAGACCCTTGTGTCCTGCGCCCCGTTGTAGAGCTCGGCGAAGCGCATCCCCGTGACCTGGGATTTAAAGTCCTCCCCGGCGCTCCAGGCGATCTCAACCGTGTTGACCCCCTTGGGAGGCGCCGATTGGAACGTCACCGTCCCGGCCTCCAGATCAACGCTGTAGGTGGGGAGGGCCATAACGGAAGCCTCTGCATTTGGGCCGATGTGGGCATCGGCCCTTACGGCTGATTTTTGGCTTTTCGCTTCTACGGAAACCTCTTCTGACGCTTGGGCGTCCGGTCCTTGGGAAATCTCCCCTGGTTCGCTGTAAGGGCCGATGACCACATCGGCCCACTCCCCCGTGACCTCCGCGCCGTCGCTCAACGCCACCGCCTCCGGCTCCGTCAGATCCTTCACCCAATCCACGGATTTTATGCCCTTCTCCGGCAGCTGGAACGTCTTACTCGTCCCGTCCGGGGAAAACCAGCACCGCCGCCCCGCCGTGAGGCGGTTCACGCCCTCCAAAAGCGTCCCGCCGCCGGAGGGCTCCACGCTGACGGCCACCAGGGGCCGGTACCCCTGCACGTCCCCCAGGCGCTCGCCGTCCCAGACCTTGTACTCCTCGCCGTTCAAAAGGTAGAGCTTCTCGTCGAACCCGAACATATGGACGTCCCGCTCCGTGCCGATCTCCCCGGCGGCCACCTTGGACCAGACGCCCTCGTCGTCCCGGAAAAGCTCCCAGAGATACCCCCCGCAAGCGGCGCAGAGGACCTCACGGCCGGCCACGAACCCGGACCAGATGCCCCGGACCGTCGCCTCCACGCCTCCCGGGGCCTGGGAGTACGTCTCGTTGCCGTACCACTCCACGCCGTTCCGGGAGACCGTCAGCGGGTAGCCGTAAAAGCTCCAGGTCCGCTCCGTGACCGCCGCCCCGCTGCCCGTGGACTGTATGTAGCAATAGTACGTGGACCCGGAGCGCATGACCGTGTAGGTGCCGCCGCTGTAGTCGAAGGTGTCCACATATGTATACCGGTTGTCCGCGTCGGGCCTCTGCCCGTCCGGCACGGTGATCTCCCCCAAGGAGCTGCCCCGGGAGTAGGAGATCACCGTCTCCGAGAGCTGCATGGGGTTGCTCTTGTCAATGGTGACCGTGCCGTCCGAGGCCACGGTGTACCTATAGACGGCGCGCGTCTCGTGATTGGTGGAGTAGACCACCCCGGGGGATAGCTTGCCGACCCTTGTCTGGTCCCCCGTGACGGAGTAGGCCCCCGTGTCCTCGTCCACCGTGAACCCAGGCCACCCGTAGACCACATGCTCGCTGCTCTCCAGCTGGTAGGAGTCATAATAGCGGAAGGGCCCCGCCGTAAAACGGGTCTTCACCGTCTCGTTCCTGGTGCAGTTGTATTTCTTCCACTTGTGGGCCTTCAGGGAGCTCTCCACCCGGGCCCCGTAGTACCGATAGAGCTGACCCCCCTGCATGAGATACCCGCCCACGTCCTGGGTGCTCCACCCGGTGGAGGTATCCGTGGGGTAGCTCCGTGTGGTGGTGTCCCCCCGGACACCCACGCCGGAGTCGTCGATGTACGCCTCCGGGTAGGTCACGATCTGCCGGGTCCCGGATATGGACCCGTTGGACTCACTGCCGGAGGCCAGCACCGTCCGGCTCCCCGCCGTGGCCCTGCCGCCGGTGACGTCCTCCGTCCCCGCCCCGGGGACCGTGACGCGGCGCGTGAAGGCGTAGGTGGCGTTGTCCTTCTTGAGGTAGTAGCCGGTGTAGCTCTCGGCGTTTTCGGCCGTCACCGTCACCGGGTCCCCGTCGGGCTGGACCTCGCCCACGTCGTCCACCTTCATCCGGGGCCACATCTGATGCTCCTTATCCGTCCCCACGTCGGTGATGAGGAGCCGCTCGCTGCCCTCCCGGACGTGAGCGGTGTACTCAGTGAGGAGCCCCACCACGTTTCGGCTGCCGGGCCGCTTCTTCAGCGCCCCGCCGGAGGTGACGCAGAAATTGCGCATCTCGGCGGCCTCCCCCAGCTTCAGCGACGCCTCCCCCTCCGGCGCCTCATTCACCCCCCGCCAAGCGGAGATGTTGAAAATTTTCTCAGAAATATTGGTTGGTATAGTAGCCACGTCGTCCTTTTCCTCCTTTCTGTCTCAGACACGCACCCAAATCTCGCCGTAGGGGTCGCCCTCTGGGCGACCCGTCCAAAGGTTTCGTCTCCGCCCTCGTCCAAATCGGCCACGTGGTCATCGGTGGACGGGTCGCCGGGGCGCCGAGAGGCATTCCCTTCGGTCACGGCGACCCCTACAACTCCCCCGTCACCGCGCATCAAATTACCTCCTCGCTCAGGGCGTCCACGGTGAGGAACATGGTGATCTTCTGTGTCCCGATGACCGCCCCGCCCCGGAACTTCACTCGCACGTCAAACTGCACGGCGTCGTCCGCCGGGAGGGAGAAGGTGTCCTCCTGGGTGAGGGGCATATGGAAGCACCCGTCCTCGGCATCAAAGGTCACGTCCCCCGGGTAGACCTTCCGCACCTCCCCGGTCCGAAACTCCACCGTCTCCACGTCCTCAATGACCACCGGCTCCCCGTTCACGCTGATTTTCACCGGTATTACGCAGGCATCCCCCTGCTTCAGCTTAAATTCCACTTATCTGCCTCCTTAATTAGTATTGTAAGTATGCCTCCCCGGCCTCTCCGCCCAGAAGGTACCCCGCCGGCGTCTCCTCCCCCCGCTCCCCGGGTCTTTCGGCGGGGGAGACGCGGGAGACGCAGTAATACCGCAAAGCATCCACGGTGTGTGTTACGTCGTGGGGCTCCCGGGCGGCGTCGTTGGGGTCCTCCTCGTCGGCCTGAATGGCCGTCAGGTCCCGGATGAGCCGCTGACAGCTTCGGAAAATCACGAGCCCCGGGCGTCCGTCGGTATTTGGGGCCAGCTTGTCCTTAATGAGCATGTGTCCCTGGACCCGGTTGTTGTCCGCTTTTGTCAGCGCCACGCCGCAGCTGCGGAAAATCTCCTCCATGGTCCTGCCCGTGTCCTTCTGGGTGCTCCATAAGTCCGGCGGGGCGAAGGTGGCGTCGATCTCCTCCCCCGGG
>CANQZF010000095.1 GCA_947628265.1 uncultured Oscillospiraceae bacterium | reverse complement strand
GGGGGCGTCCTCACCACCGTGTTCGACTCCATCGTCCCCATCATGTTCGTGGCCTTCGCCCTGGTGGGCCTGGCCTGGGCGGCCATCAACGTAAACTCCCTGCCCATGGTGGTGGAGATGTGCCGGGGCTCCGACGTGGGGAAATTCACCGGCTACTACTACACCGCCTCCATGCTGGCCCAGGTCATCACCCCGGTGCTGGCGGGGACCCTCATGAAGCACATCGGCTACAAGGTCCTCTTCCCCTACGCCGCCCTCTTCGCCGCCCTGAGCTTCGTCACCATGCTCTTTGTGAGACACGGCGACACCAAGGCCGAGCCCAAAAAGGGGCTTGAGGCGTTTGAGGATATGGAGGACTAAAAACGTCAAAAACCCTTTCGAAAGGAGTTTGCGCTATGAAAAAATTTACAAAATTGGCGCTTTCCGCTGCCGCCGTTACCGCGTCATTAGGCGCTGTGGGCCTTGCCGCCATGTGCCCTCGGCTGGGCTTTCCCGGGTGGGAGAGCTTCGCCGGACACCGGTTTGCCCACAGAGGTTTACATAATCTAAACGAGGGGCGGCCCGAAAACTCCCTCTCCGCCTTCCGCGCCGCCGTGGAGCGGGGCTTCGGGGCGGAGCTGGACGTACATCTCATGCGGGACGGGGCGCTGTGCGTGGTCCACGACAGCGACCTTGGCCGCGTCACCGGAAAGTCCGCCGTGGTGGAGGATCTGACGGCGGCGGAGCTTCCCGACTTCCCGCTTTTGGGCTCCGGGGAGACCATCCCGCTTCTGGAGGAGGTCCTGGAGGTCTTCTCCGGCAAGACGCCCCTCATCATCGAGCTCAAGACCCGCGAGGGCAACGCCAAGGAGCTGGTGCGCGCCGTCATGGAGCGGATGGACAAATATGACGGCCCCTACTGCCTGGAGTCCTTCGACCCCAACGTGCTCCTGTGGCTGAGGCGGGACTACCCCGACGTCATCCGGGGGCAGCTCAGCGAGAATTTCGTCCGCTCCGCCCCGGCAAATCTGTCCAAAACGCAGTGCTACGCCATGACGCACCTCCTGGCCAACCCCCTGACCCGCCCGGACTTCATCGCCTACAACCACGTGGACCGGGACGCCCCGGTTCTCTCCGGTATGCGCAGGCTCTACAACGTCCACGAGGTCAGCTGGACCGTCCGCGACCCGGAGCGTATGCGGGAGCTGGAAAAAGAGGGGTGCGTGGTCATCTTCGAGGGGTTTGTGCCGGAATAAGGTTGACCGGCCCCGGGCGGCCAAGAGAGGCCGCCCCTACGGCGCATGGGATAGGTTTTTGCGTTGATTTTGACGTGTGCGTTATTGGGAATGGTCCGCTGTGGGCAGCGGCCCGTACGGCGTATTTTTTGACAATACGATAATCGGAACACTTGAATAAACTCGAAAACTTGCCGTAGGGGCCGCACACCTGGGCGGCCCGTCCCTCGATACGCGACCATGCCTCATAAAATGCATAAATCCCCCTCCCCGCCGTAAGGGCCGACGACCAAAGGGAGTACTCTGGAGTATGACCACATCGGCCCGTCCCGGTGGGTCGATATTACGGTAAAAATAACCGCACCATCCCCGAAAACGGTTTTCGCCGCACAAATGTGCGGCGAATATTTCAATGTGCGGCAAAGCCGCAAACCTTTTTTGAGGGGTGGGTGTAAAAATCGGGGGACGGGCCGGCACGGTGTCCGGCCCTTACGGCATGTTGGAAAGCTGTACAATAACCGGAAATATTCGGTTTATACGCAAAAACTTCCCGTAGGGGCCGTGACCGAAGGGAATGCCCTTGGGTGCACACCTGGGCGGCCCGGACTTCCGATACGCATACACCTCCCGGTAAACGCTGAAATCCAAAAATTGCTGTAAGGGCCGATGACCACATCGGCCCATTCCATGTGGATTGACATCGTGGTAAGAATAAATGCGCCCCCCGGAAACGGTTTTCGCCGCACAAGCGTGCGCCGAATTATTTTATATGCGGCAAGGCCGCAAACCTATTTTCGGCGCGGGTGCGAAAAACGGAAAATGGGCCGATGTGGTCATCGGCCCTTACGGCGTATAGGCTAAGGTTCTGTGTTGATTTTGACGTGTGCGTAATTGGGAAGATTTACTGCTCGTCCTTCAGAAACAGGAACAATCCGTACCCGTCCGGGGGCGTCAGCTCCTGGATTTCGGCGATTGTCGCGTGCAGGGCGAGGGTGTAGAGGTGCTCCTGGCCGTCAAAATAGTCCTCATAGCACGCGGTGAGGCCCCGGGAGGCCAATTTCTCCCATATCCCCTTTACCTCCGGGGAGGCCGGGTCCAGGAGCTCCCCGTTTCTGAATACGTCGATGCGCACATTGTAGAGCACGGTGTCCCCGTACTCCTCCATCGCCCCGGAGAGGGGAATGGAAAAGCCCACATGTCTGTTTTCAGGGGCGGAATAGCACGCCGCGGCTCCGCCGCCGTAGCTGGAGATCAGCATCTTAAAATCAAGCTCTTCCCCGCTCCCGTTGTCGGGGTCCATAATGGGGAGGCTCCCCGTCCCCCCGTTGGTATCGCTTGAATCCGTGGGGGCGCTGCTTTGCTCCGTGGGGACGCCGGTGGGCTCCACGGGGGTCTCCGTTGGAACGCTGGGCTCCGTGGGGGTTTGGTCTGTCTCTTTGTCCGTCACGTCGGAAACAGGCGGCGCGGGGGGATCAGGCAGTACCGGGTCCACTCCCTCCGGGCCCCCGATTTGCCACACTCCGGCCCCGATCAGCGCCACGGCGGCAAACGAGCAAAAGCACACGCGCCCCGCCGTTCTCCGTTTGGCCCTCTCTCTGACCTCATATTCCCGTCCCCGCTCCAGCGCGGAGGCGGCGATCTCCTCATAACTCTTCATAACGGTCAATGCCCTCCTTTTTAAGTTCGTCTCGCAGGGCCGCTCTTGCCCTGTACAAAAGGTTTTCCGTCTGATGGCGGCTCTTTTTCATCACGGCGGCTGTCTCGGCGGCGGTCATGCCCTCGAAATACGCAAGGTACAGCGCCTCGCGGTACTGGGGCGGCAGCTTTTTTATGGCCCGGTGGACCGCCATACACCGCTCCTGCCGCAGAAAGTCCCGCTCTACGCTCTCCTCCTCCGCCAGCGCCTCCGGGGTGTCCTCCGGCGGGGTGTCAGCCAGATGCCGGCGTCTTCGCGCCGCATCTAAGGCGGCGTTTCGCCCGATGATATAGAGCCACGTTTTGAAGGAGCTTTTCCCGGAAAAGTGGGGCTTTTTGGCAACGAGTGTAAAAAACACCTGCTCCATGATCTCCTCGGCCGCGAAGATGTCGCCCGTGAGCTTCACAAGGTACAGCGTCAGCCCGTCCCGGTATTCCCGAACGATGTCCGTAAGTCCCGTCTCGTCCCCCATAAGGAACCGCCGGTAGCTCTCCGCTCCGCTGTCCATCGGCTCACCTCTTCCCGGGGCTTTCCACCCCTTCACTTATTAGACGTTTTTTCGGCGAAAAACTCCCGCGCTTTATGGATACATGTTGAAAAAATATTGAACATAAACCCGGCATAGTGTTCGGTTTAACGGTACATTTGGCCGAATTGTTGCATATTGCGCGCGCCCAGAGATTGGTATATACTTATAGTACGATACTTTGTGCTTACGGAGGTGCGCGAATTGGCGAAATACAGGATCATCTCCGACGGCTCCTGCGATCTGCCGGAGGAGCTGGCGCGGGAGCGGGACGTGCACATCGTCCCCTTTTACGTCACCATGGACGACAAAAATTATATCAAGGAGAACGTGGACATCTCCAAGGCGGATTTTTATAAGTGGATGGTGGAGCACCCCGACAAGTTCCCAAAGAGCTCCATGCCCCCCACCTCCGACTTCCTGGACGCCTTTCAGGAGGCGGCGAAGGCCGGGGAGGACATTATCTGCCTCACCATAACCCGCAAATTCTCCTCCTGCTACGACGTGGCTGTGGCGGCCAAGGAGCTCTTACTGGACGAGTACCCGGACCGCAAGGTGGAGGTCATCGACTCCACCGTGGACACGGTGCTCCAGGGGCTGGTGGTTTTGGAATTATGTAAACTTCGTGACGCGGGGTTCGACTTTGAGGAGTCCGTCCGGCGCATAAGGGACATTCTCCCCACGGGGCGCATCTTCTTCACCGTGGGCAATCTCGACTACCTCCGGGCCGGAGGGCGCATCGGGAAGCTGGCCGGCGTCGCCGGGACGCTTTTGGGGATACGGCCCCTCATCACCCTGAAGGAGGGGGAGATCTTCCCCTCCGGCATCACCCGCTCCCGGAAGAAGTCCATGGACATGGTGGGCAAGCTGGCCTCCAAATACATCACCGAGACCTTCGCCTCCGTCAATGACTACGTGGCGGACATCGGCTACGGGTACGACTACGACGAGGGCGTGGTCTTCCGGGACAAGATCGCGGAGCATCTGGCCCAGATCGGCCACAGGCCGGAGATGGAGATCTACCACATCGGCGCGGCCATCTCCGTCCACACGGGGCCCTACCCCCTGGGCTTCAGCTTAGTCAAAAAGGCCGATCTCACAAAATAAGTCCCCCACTTTTCTATTGTAAATCAAAGCGATAAGTGGTACAATATCCTTATGAAAGGGTTTTGTACCACTTATTCTATTTATTCTATTTTGGAGGCGCGCAATGGCGAAGTCGAAGGTCTATTTTACGAAAAAGCTCTTCCCGGAGACGGTGGTGGAGATGTATAAGCGGCTGGACGTCGATTTGCCCGGCAAGGTGGCGGTGAAGGTCCACTCCGGCGAGGAGGGGAACCAGAACTACCTGCGCCCGGAGTTCATGAAGCCCATGGTGGAGTACGTCCACGGGACGGTGGTGGAGACAAACACCGCCTACGGCGGGGCGCGCAGCACCTCGGAGGGGCATCTGAAGCTTTTGAAAAACCACGGCTGGAGCGAATATTTCGACGTGGACCTCTTGGATGAGACGGGCCCCGACGCGGTTTTGGAGATCCCCGACGGCAAGGTCCTCAAAAAGGACCTGGTGGGCAAGGATCTTTTAAACTATGACTCCATGCTGGTCCTGGCCCACTTCAAGGGACACCCCATGGGCGGCTACGGCGGGGCGCTGAAGCAGCTCAGTATCGGCTGCGCCTCCTCTACCGGTAAGGCCCTCATCCACTCCGGCGGCAGGGACTTAAACCCCGGCTCCTGCTGGAAGCACCACGCCAGCAAGGAGGGCTTCACCGAGGCCATGGCGGACGCCGCCATGGCGGTCTACCGGCACTTTGAGGGAAAGATCGCCTTCGTCAGCATGATGTGCAACCTCTCCGTGGACTGCGACTGCTGCTCCGACGCCGAGGACCCCTGCATGAAGGACATCGGGACCCTCTCCTCCCTGGACCCCGTGGCCCTCGACAAGGCGTGCATGGACCTCATCGACGCCGCCACAGACGATCCGGGCCAGAAGCACTTTTTAAAGCGCGTGGAGTCCCGCCACGGCCGCCACACCATCGAGGCCGCCGCGGCTTTAGGCTACGGCACCACGGATTACGAGCTTATCTGCGTAGATTGAGCTTGAATATGGAAAACCGCGAGACGAAAATCGTCTCGCGGTTATATTTTATCCCCAGAGTGCCGAGAGCATGGGGACGACTTGCTTTTTTCTGGACATGACGCCGGGGAGGTAGGCCTCGTTGTCCTGGAGCTCCACGTTGAAGGCCTGGGCGAAGATGTCCTCCCCGCCGAGACACAGGATCTTGCTGCCCTCGATGAGCACGTCCGTCAGCATCAGCATCATCATGCTGTAGCCGTTTTTCTTCTTTGTCTCGCTCATGAGCTCCAGAAACTCGTGCTTGCGGCGAAGGTGGCGCTCGGAGTCCATGCAGGTGATCTGGCTGATGCCGAAAGCGTGGCCGGCGATGTGGAACTCCTTGAAATCGGTGAAGAGCAGTTCCCCCACGGGCTTATCCTCCGGGGCGGAGGCGGAGAAGATGAACCGGCCCAGCTCCTCCAGGTCCACCTCGGCGATGTCCGCAAGCCTCTCGGCCATTTTCCGGTCCCGGGGAGTGCAGGTGGGGGATTTGAACATGACGGTGTCGGAGATAATGGCCGCCGCCATGAGCCCGGAGAGCTTTTTGGAGGGCATGAGGCCCCGCTCCTGATACATTCCGGCGATGATGGTGCAGGTACTCCCCACCGGCTCGTTTCTGACATAGATGGGGTTCTGGGTCTGGATGTCCGCCAGGCGGTGGTGGTCGATGATCTCCAAAATCTCCGTCTCGTCCAGGCCGGGGACGGACTGGGCAAGCTCGTTGTGGTCCACCAGCACCACCTTTTTCCGCCGGGGCCGGATGAGGTGGAAGCGGGAGAGGGTCCCCACCACCCGCTCGTTCTCGTCCAAAATGGGGTAGCTGCGGTAACGGCTGCGGGTCATGGCCTCCTTCACGTCGTCGATGAAGTCCGTGAGGTGGAAGGCCTCGATCCCCTCGCTCTTTGTGAGCCGCCCCACGGGGATGGCCTGGAAGACCCTCCGGGCGGCCCGCAGCGCCTCAAAGGGCGTGGAGATGACCAGCGTCCCCCCAGCGGCGTCCTTCAGCTCCTCCGGCAGCGCCGCCTGACAGAGGACGACGCACCGGACGCCGTCGGCAAAGGCGGTGCGCAAAAGCTCCGGCTGGTCCCCGCAGAGGAGCACCGTGTCCCGCCCCTTATAGAGGGGCGCGCCGGAGGCGTGGGGCAGGGCCAGCACCACCTCCCCGGAGACAGCGTTGACGATGCCCTCCCCCTCGGAGAGGACCTGGCCCTCCAGGACGCTCAAAATGTTGAAAAGCGGGACCTCATGGAGGGTGTGGTCCTCCACGGTGGCCACGTCGTAGGCGGCGATGTCCCCGGC
>CANQZF010000094.1 GCA_947628265.1 uncultured Oscillospiraceae bacterium | reverse complement strand
GGTTTATCTCCGGCACCACCATGGGCACGTCGGGGGTCCAGCGGTGGGCGGAGTTGTTGGAGACGACGGGGCACTCCCGCCTCGCGTACGCCTCCTCCAGGGCCTGTATCTCGTTTTTCTTCATATCCACGGCGGAGAAGACGAAGTCCACGTTGGCGCTTATCTCGTCGATGTCGTCCTCGGCGGACTTGACGACCAGATTTTTCGCGCACTCCGGGACGGGCGTTTGCATGAGCCAACGGCCCTCCACGGCCTTCTCATAGGGCCTCCCGGCGCTGCGGGCGCTGGCGGCCACCTCCTTAAGCTCGAACCAGGGGTGATTGGCGATGAGCGTCACGAAACGCTGGCCCACCATGCCTGTGGCGCCGATGACGCCGACCTTGTATTTCCTCATATTCTGCCTCCATTGACATGATATGCGGGACAAAATGGCCTTGCCCCGAAAATTTCTGAAAAAAAGTGTAGCCAAAACGGGAATAGTGTAGTATAATGTATCCGTCTGTAGTTTACATAAAAGTACTTTTCTCTCCGCTTTTGGCATCAGATGTACTCTATCATACCCGGCGCGCCCGTGTCAACGGGTAAATGGTATAAAAAAGAGGCGAGTTTTTCGCATTTAGCGTGTTAAATGACACGCCCCCCGGAGTATAAAGAACCGTTTGGAGGAGCTTTGATGAGAGCTAAGATCAAAACAGTCGCCACCCTGGCCATTGCCGTGGCGCTCATTTTGGCGGCCGTCCCCACCGGGGCGTCGGCGTCGCCTTCCTACACCGCCCCCTATTCCACCGTGCGGGTGGGGCTTTTCACCTGCACCGGCGACGGCTCCGTCAGCGAGAGGAGCTTCCCCTGGGCCAACCTTCAGAACGTCACGGGCCAGGGCTACGGCTATGAGGTGGGCTACTTTGACGGGGACCGGAACTTCGTCTCCCTGGGAGCGCGGATCGACACCGACGAGGTCAGCGTCGTCATGGACCGCAACATGGTCTATAACTCCGACAACAACTCCTATTCCGAGGGCACCGGCGGCGTCACCGTGGGCTGCGCCCACATCCTGCTGGGCGGGAGCTACGGAAGCTATGAGGAGGCCCGGGCCGTGGCGGATGGGTATTCGGACAGCTTCGTGCGCTACCAGTACGGCCGGTTTTACGTCCTTGTGGGAAATTACAGCTCCTGGGACGCCGCGTACAGCGAGCTTAGCAATTACCCCGGCGACTACCCCGGCGGCACGGTGGACACCGGCTCTGTGTACACCGTCACCGTGGTGAAGACCCGCACAAATAAGATCCTCTTTGAGTTCGACTGCGGCACCGACAGGTATCTGGCCCTGCGGCCGCTCTCTCAGGACGGCAGGAAGACCCTGACGTGGCACAGGGGCTATCAGTATTACGGCGACTTCTCCTTCATGCGCAATACCGGCGGCAACATCACCACCGTCAATTATGTGGACGTGGAGGATTACGTCAAGGGCGTGGTCTGCTACGAGATGAGCCCCTCCTGGCCCCTGGAGGCCCTGAAGGCCCAGGCCATCTCCGCCAGGACCTTCCTCATGTCCCACATCGGCAAGCATGAGGACCAGTACGGCTTCGACGTTTGCAACACCATCGACTGCCAGGCCTACCACGGGGCCAACGGCGCCACCGAGAACTCCAACAGGGCCGTGGACGAGACGCGCGGGAAGTACCTCATGTATGAGGGCGAGCTTTGCAACGCGGTCTACTCCGCCTCCAACGGCGGGGCCTCCGAGAACTCCGAGAACGTCTGGTTTGAGGCCTCCGGCTATCTCCGGGGCGTGGAGGACCCCTATGAGCGGGACGCTATCGACGACATCGTCGGCTCCGGCTCGCCGTACTACTGGACCAGGACCTACACCCCCTCGTCCCTGGCCCAGAGCCTCAGTAAATACGGGCTTTCCAGAATCGCCCACATCGACATGACCTTCACCCCCACGGGGAACGTCTACAGCATCACCTTCAGGGACGTCAACGGTAAGACCCAGACCCTCTCCAAGGAGGCCACCAGGACCGCCCTGGGCTTCAACTCCCAGCGCTACACCGTCAACGGCCTGGGTCCGGCGGGGGAGGTGCCCATCTACGTCAACAACGGCACGCCCATGGACGGCAAGCTGGAGGACGCCTGCGCCGTGGGCGCCAGCGGATGGCCCGAGAGCCTGGGCTACGGGGAGGTCTACGCCATCTCCGGCAAGGGCGACATCGGCAAGGTCGATCCCGCCAGGGCCTCCGCCACCGACGGCGTGGGCCCCGACAGCAACGGAAACTTCGTGTTCTCCGGCTCCGGCTGGGGCCACAATGTGGGCATGAGCCAGTGGGGCGCGTACTCCATGGCGAAATACCACGGTAAGACCTGTGAGGAGATCCTTACATTCTACTATACCGGCACGCGGATCGTCACATCCGGTCAGTGATGCCCTTTGGGACTTGATCATCCATGAAAACATCTGACTTTTACTACGACCTGCCGGAGGAGCTCATCGCCCAGACGCCCCTGGAGCAGCGGGACGCCTCCCGGCTCATGGTCCTTGACAGGAATACCGGGAAAACGGAGCACCGGCGGTTTTACGAACTGCCGGAGCTTCTTTGTCCGGGGGACTGCCTGGTGCTCAACGACTCCCGGGTCCTCCCGGCGCGGCTCTTCGGAAAGCGGCCCACCGGCGGGGCCGTGGAGGTCCTGCTTCTTACGGACAAGGGCGAAAAATGCTGGGAGTGCCTGGTCCGCCCCGGCAAAAAGGCCCGCCCCGGCGACACCCTGACCTTCGGCGACGGGGAGCTGACGGCGGAAATTCTGGAGGTCCTGGAGGGCGGCAACCGGCTCATACGCTTTGACTACCGGGGCATCTTCATGGAGACTTTGGAGCGCCTTGGCCGGATGCCCCTGCCGCCCTATATCCACGAGGAGCTTAAGGACGCCGAGCGGTACCAGACGGTGTATTCCCGGGAGCTGGGCTCCGCCGCCGCCCCCACCGCCGGGCTCCACTTCACCCCGGAGCTTTTGGAGAAGATCCGGGAAAGGGGCGTGGACCTGGCCTTCGTCACCCTCCATGTGGGCCTCGGCACCTTCCGGCCCGTGAAGGAGGAGGAGATCGAGGACCACGACATGCACTCCGAGTTTTGCGTCATCACCGAGGATGCCGCCCAAAAGGTCAACGCCGCCAAAAAGCGGGGAGGCAGGATCGTCTCCGTGGGCACCACGTCCCTGCGGACGCTGGAGTCCTTCGCCGACGAGCGGGGGTTTTTGAAGCCCTCCTCCGGCTGGACGGACATCTTCATCTACCCCGGCTACAAATTCAAGTGCGTGGACGCCCTCATCACCAACTTCCACCTCCCGGAGAGCACCCTTTTGATGCTCGTTTCCGCCCTGGCCGGCCGGGAGCACATTTTGAGCGCCTACCACGAGGCCGTCCGAGAAAAATACCGCTTTTTCTCGTTCGGGGATGCGATGTTTATTCGATAAAGGATTTATCCCCCCCTGGACGATCGTTCAGGGGGGATAATTTTAGACCTATTTTCACGGAATAATGGACCAAAATTGTTGACAAAATAGGTCTATTACGATATAATAAAAATGACCTAAGTTCTTATGAGAAAGGGGAAATTTCTATGACGCAGATCTCCGTATCGGAGCTGAAGACGAACGCCGGAAAGTACGTCACCATGGCGAAGGACCAGGACATCCTGATCACCAAAAACGGCAAGATTGTGGCGAAGATCGTCAGCGCCAAGCCGGACAAAAAGGCCGCATGGAAGCACCTGACCGAGCTTTTCAAAGACGTTCAACTCACCGATGCCGACATCGAGGCAGCCAGGGAGGAGCGGCTGAGCAGAATATGAAAGTCTTTTTTGATACCAACATCGTCCTGGACGCGGCAATGGAGCGGGAAGGATCGGAAGACTCCGTACGCCTTGTCCAAGCGGTCATCAATGAGGAGATCGTTGGGACGGTCACGGCCAACACCATTACCGACATCCATTACATCATGAGAAAACGGCGGGGTGAAAGCGTGGCACGGGAGGCAGTCCAGTACACCTTGGCCATTTTCGACATATCTCCGGTGGACGGGGACGCCTGCTCCATGGCCCTGAACGAGCCCATGGCAGACTACGAGGACGCGGTCCTCGCCGTCTGCGCCGCCAGGGAGGACGCCGACTACATCGTCACCGGCGACCAGGCCTTCCTCTCCGCCCCCAGCCCCGTCCAGCCCATGACCCCGTCGGACCTGCTGAAAATTCTTGAAGCCCTGCCCGAGGAGTAAATAAGGGTGGGAATTTCCTGATAACCGCGATTACAAGAAATGGGTTTTCGTAAAATCGTCTTGACTTTATGGGATAAATCCGATATAATGAACATAGAATACAGGAGAGGAAGAGGGGAAGCTCAGTGTCGGGGTATAACGTCTACTTTTACAGGAAGGAAGATGGAAGCTGTCCGGTCGTTGAGTTCCTCGACTCCCTTGAGACAAAGCTGCGGGCGAAAGTATTCGGTGGGATCTCTCTTCTAAAGCAAAACGGAGCGAGGCTCAGGGAACCCTGTTCCAAGAGCGTAGGCGACGGTCTTTTTGAACTTCGGACCAAACAGGGCAGTGATATTACGAGGGTCCTGTACTTCTTTTTTGACGGTAAGGAGATCGTGATGACCAACGGCTTTGTGAAGAAGACGCAGAAAACGCCCCCATCGGAACTATTGACCGCCAAAAAGTTCCGTGCCGATTACTTGAGCAGAAAGGAGCATGAATGATGGACGATTTTGAAAGAGAACTGACGAAAAATCTTAAGGATCCCGCGTTCAAGGCTGAGTGGGACGCGATCCAGCCTGAGATTACCATAGCCCAGGCCATGATCGAGGCGAGAGAGCTGAGCGGGATGACCCAACAGAAGCTGGCCGAAAAGACCGGCATTGCCCAGGCCGACATCAGCAAGCTGGAGCGAGGGTCCGCAAATCCATCGGTCAAGACGCTTCAGCGGCTCGCCGCCGGCATGGGAATGAAGCTCACCATTGAGTTTCGCCCTATAGAAAGCTGAGAATAAAAAATCAAATTGGAAGCTGTGGCATCCTTTTGTGTTGCCACAGCTTTTTCTCGTTCCGCCCCTGTCGCATTTGGGGGAATAGGGACAAATCCCTTGGGAATATGCTTTGGCGGAAGGGGGAGTGGGATTGCTGACGCTGACATTCGCGGCGCTGCTGTCGTATCCGTTTTTACTTCTGCGATTGGGGACCCAGGCGGGGTCGTTTCCACGTCCGCTGACGGCGGCGGAGGAGAGGGAATATCTGGAAAAGGCCGCCCAGGGGGACGAGGAGGCCCGGGCCCAGCTCATCGAGCACAATTTGCGGCTGGTGGCCCACATCGTCAAAAAATATTACACAAAGACCCGGGACCAGGACGACCTCATCTCCATCGGCACCATCGGGCTCATCAAGGGCATCTCCACCTACAGGCCCGACAAGGGCGTGCGTCTGGCCACCTACGCCAGCCGGTGCATCGAAAACGAGATCCTGATGTACTTTCGCTCCCAGCGCAAGTCGGCGGGGGACCTGTCGCTGTCCGAGGCCATCGACTCCGACGGGGACGGGGGAAATCTCTCCCTCATGGATGTCATCTGCTCCGAGGACGACGTCTTCGAGCGCCTGAGTTCCCAGGAGATCTACGCGCGCCTTCGCCGCCACGTGGAGGAGGGGCTGGATGAGCGGGAGCGGGAGGTCATCTCTCTGCGCTACGGCCTGGGTCGGCGGGGGCGGCTGACCCAGAGGGAGGCGGCGGAAAAGCTGGGCATCTCCCGCTCCTACGTCTCCCGCATCGAAAAGCGGGCCCTCGACAAGCTCCGGGCCCTCCTTGAGGCCGACGAGAAAATCTGATATTCTTTGTCACACAAGGCTTTTTTCTGCGACTTAATGGGTGAAGGGCCCATCAACACAAAGGAGGCGCGACGTGGAGGACAGGGAGATCTACGAGCTCTATTTTAATAGGGACCAGAGGGCCGTGGAGGAGACGCACCTCAAATACGGCGGCCTCTGCCACAGCCTCGCCCTCCGGCTTCTTGGCGTGGCGGAGGACGCGGAGGAGTGCGTCAACGACACGTATCTCGCCGCCTGGAACCGCATCCCGCCGGAGAGGCCCCGGTCCCTCCGTGCGTACCTCGCGCGGCTCACCCGGAACCTGGCCGTCAGCCGCTACCGCCGCAACCGGGCCACGAAGCGCTATGCCGGCATGGAGGCGCAGCTGGAGGAGCTTGCCGAGTGCCTGCCCACCCGGGAGGACGTGGAGGTGGAGCTGGAGCGCCGGGAGCTGGGGGCGATCATCTCCCGCTGGCTGGACGGGCTTTCGGCGGCTGACCGGCGGCTCTTCATCCGCCGCCACTTCTACGGCGTGCCGGTGGAGGAGCTGGCGCGGGAGCTTTCGGACAAGCCCAACACCGTTTCCCAGAGGCTCCGCCGCCTGCGGCTGGAGCTACGGGACGTACTTGAGAGGGAAGGAGTAACGATAGAATCATGAAAAAAGAGGACATATATAACGGCATCACAGAAATTCGCGACGACCTTATCGAGGGCGCGGCAAAAAAGCGAGGAAGGCCCCGAATCTGGCAATCCCTTGTGGCGGCGGGGTTGGCGGCGGTCATAGCCCTGGGGGGCTTTGCCTTCTGGAGACAGCGGGACATCCCCGGGGACGGGGGAGGAGCCCCCACGCCCCCGATCAGCAGCGGCACCGAGGACCCGACGAACGGCTCCCCGGGGGAGACGCCTCCGAAGGAACCGACAGGCGGCGGCTCCCAGGGGGAGACGCGCCCCACGCAACCGGCAGACCCCCACACCCCCGCCTCGGTACAGACCCTGGCGGCGGCGGTGTTCCAGTCCGT
>CANQZF010000093.1 GCA_947628265.1 uncultured Oscillospiraceae bacterium | reverse complement strand
GGAAGAACTGCACGCCTGGATGGAGGACCGGCCGGAGGATTTCACCGCCTGGTTCGCCCCCGCGCTGGCGCTGACTGAGCGGGTCATAGAACAGGAAGAGCGTGCCTAGCACGCTGATGGAGCAAGAAGGCTCCCCCGGATGGGGGAGCCTTCTCGCTGTATGTGTTTTTAAAAGGTGTGACCGGATTCAAATGGTGAAGACGAGCCGGTTCACACCGTCGGAATAGGTGTGCTCATAGCCCTGGACGGCTGCCTTCACCAGCTTGACGGACAGCTCGTCGCCCTCCTGCATGGGGTCGAAGTCGGTGCCGTTCCAGGTGAAACGCATCTCCAGCCGGTCCTCCTTCTCCGAGTACTCCACGGAGACCGTGACCGGGTAGGAGGCGCCGATGCAGGGGACGATGCTCTGGGCCAGAATTTCCTCGTACACGCTCTGCATACCCAGTACCCGCTTGCGGCCCAGCAGGTTCTTCTCGCCGAACCGGCGGAGGCTCTCCGACTGGCCGATGAAGTCGTAGTCCGGGGACTGGGCGGAGAGGGAGAGGGTCTTGAGCCGCTGGACGAAGACGCGGGTCCGGTCCTTTTTGGGGTGGTCGAAGATCTCCTCCGGGGAGCCCTCCTCATAGACGACGCCCTGGTCCATGTAGAAGATACGGGTGGACACGTCGTGGGCGAACTGCATCTCGTGGGTGACGATGAGCATGGTGAGGCCCTCCGCCGCCAGCTGCTTCATTACGGAAAGCACCTCCCCCACCATGGTGGGGTCCAGGGCGCTGGTGGGCTCGTCAAAGAGCACCACCTCCGGCTCCATGGCCAGAGTCCGGGCGATGGCCACGCGCTGGCGCTGGCCGCCGGAGAGCTCGTCGGGGTAGCGGTCGGCCTTCTCCGCCATGCCAACCATCCGCAAAAGCCGCATGGCGTTGGCCGCCGCGTCCTTTTCCGCCACGCCCTTGAGGGCCATGGGGCCTAAGATGATGTTCTCCAGCACCGTGAGATGCCCGAAGAGGTTGAAGGACTGGAAGACCATGCCCATCCTCCGCCGCGCGGCGCTGAGCTCCCGGGGTTTCGCGGTGGTCATCTCCTGGCCGAAGGCCACGATGCTGCCCTGGGTGGGGGTCTCCAGCCGGTTGAGGCAGCGAAGGAGCGTGCTCTTGCCGGTGCCGGAGGGGCCGATGATGGTGACCACGTCGCCCCGGCGAATTTCGGTGTTCACGTCCTTCAGGGGCGTGATGTTGGGATAGACCTTTTTAAGGTGGGAGATGGTGATGAGGGGCGCGTCCCCGTCCTTGTCCGTGTCCGCTCTCGTGTCCCCGGTCCGGGCGGGGGCGGCGGGGGCGTCCGCGCCCTCGTAGGTCCTCCGGGGTCGGCGCTTGGGGTCCAGGCGCTTTTCCAGGAGGACCAGCGCCGAGGTCAAAAGCCACGCCAGCAGGAAGTAGATGACCGCCGAGGCGATCAGCGGGAAGAACGCCTCAAAGGTGGCGCTGCGGATGAGGTCCGTCACCCGCGTCAGATCCTGCACCGCGATATAGCCCACGATAGAGGTCATCTTCACAAGGGATATGAACTCCCCCCGGTAGACGGGCAGGACGTGCCGCGCCGCCTGGGGCGCGATGATCCTGGTGAAGGTCCCCACCCGGTCGAAGCCCAGGGCCTCGGCCGCCTCCCACTGGCCCTTGTCCACGGCCTCGATGCCCGTGCGCATCATCTCCGAGACGTAGGCCGCGAAGTTCACGGAGAAGGCCACGATGGCCACCGTCACGCCGCTGATGTTCACCCCGGCGAAGATGATGTAAAAGAGCACCATCAAAAGTACCAGCAGCGGCACGCCCTGGATGACCCCCACAAAGCACGCCACGATGCCGGAGAGGACGCGATAGCGGCTCCGCCGCGCCATGCACATGGCAAAGCCCAGGATGGTGCCGAAGAGGGCGGAGAAGAGGGAGATAATGGCGGTGACGCCAAGGCCGGAGAGGATCATCTCCCAGCGGTTTTCCCGGATGAAGGTCTTCTCGAAGCTGAGAGCCAGGCGCTCAAAAAAGCTGCCGCCGTCGTCCTTCTCGCCGCTGGCCACCGCCACCACGACGCCGCCGGAGTAGGTGGGATCGGTGAAGTTCATCTTCTCCGCCCGCTCGTCGGAGACGGTGATGCCCCCGGCGCCGATGTCGTATTTGTCCGCCTCCAGTCCGGTCAGCATGGTGGCAAATTCCACGATTTGGATGTGGAGGCCGTAGCCGTACTCCCTGCAAAAGCGGGTCACCAGATCCACCTCATAGCCCATGAGGCGGTTATTTTTCATGTAGGAGAGGGGCTCCATCCCCGGCGCGCCGGCGTATTCGATGGTGCCGTTGACAGCGGGCAGGTTTGCCGGGTCCTCCACCGTCTGGGCGGCCTCGTCCGTGCCGAACCAGATGTCCTCGATCTCCTGGAGGGTCCCGTCGGAGCGAATTTTGGCCAGGTACTCGTTCATCTCCTTCTGGAGCCGCGCGCCCTTGTCGGTCTTGGCCATGGCGATGGCGTAATCGTCCTTCCGGAGCATATCCGGCAGCCATGTGACGCCGCTGACCTCCGTGCTCAGCACACGGATCACCGGCTCGTCCACCAAAAATCCGTCCAGCTTGTTCTGCTTCAGCGCCTCCGCCATATCGGCGTAGTTGTTGTAGTAGAGCTTCTGGGCGCCCTGGAAGTTGCTGTCAACGATCTCATCAAAGGTGGAGCCCGTGGAGACGGCGATCCGCTTGCCGTTGAGCTGGCTAAGCTCCGTGATGACTTGCCCGCCCCCGGAGGCCTCGCCGGAGCGGACCAGGAAGGCCGTCTCGGAGGTGTAGATGGGGTCGGAGAAGTCGATGACCTCCCGGCGCTCCGGCGTGACGTTCAGGTTCGTCATGACGCAGTCGATGACGCCGGTCTCGGCGGCGGCGATGACGCCGTCAAAGTCGTAGAGCTTGAACTCCACCCCCGCCCCCAGGTAGGCGGCAAGACGCGTGGCCATCTCGATGTCGAAGCCCCAGAGCGCGTTGTCCTTATAATAGCTGAAGGGCTTCACAAACCCGGTGGTCCCCACCGTCAGCGTGACCTCCGGGTCCTCGGGGAGGGGGATCTCCGGCATGGTCTCGTTCGCTTCCTCGATCCACCGGCGCTTCATGTCGTCCAGCGTCCCGTCAGATCGGATGGAGGCGAGAAAGGCGTTTATTTTCTCCACCAGGTCCGGGATGTCCGTCTTGCGGGAGACGCCGATAGCGATGTCCGTGATGTCCCCCATGGTCTCGTCCAGAATTTTGACCCTCGTAAGGCCGCCGGAGATGGCGTAGCGGAGCATGGTGGCGTCAAAGGCGAAGGCGTCCAGCTTCCCCTGCTGCACCGCCATATACGCGGTGGCGCTGTCGGAGTAGCGGGTGATCTCCACGTTGTGGAAGTTCTTCGTCACCGCCGTGTCGCCGGAGGAGCCCATGGCCACGCCCACGGTGTGCCCGGGCTGGTCGAGCTCGGCGATGGAGCTTATGACCTCCTCCTTTTTCCCGCAGCCCGCCAGCAGACAGATGAGCATCAGCGCCGCCAGCGCCAGGGCGCCCAGCCGCGTCCGTTTGGAAGTTCCCTTCATTGTCGTTCCTCCTTGTTTTTTCTACGTAAAAGCAAAAGAGGCCATCTATAAGACGGCCTCTTCCGTCACAGCGGGCGGACCGGAAAATACGCAGTCAGCCCTGGTCTTCCTCGATCAGGTTTCCGTTGGCGACCCGGAAAGTGCGGCCACAGCAGGAACACATCACCCTCTCCTCATCGCCATTGAGGATTATACCTGCCCCACAACAGGGACACTGTTTGGTGAACGCAAATTTCGGCTGCTTAAATACGCCTCCTGTCACATCCTCCAGGGTCTTTTCGTTCAGGGCGTCGTCCTCTAATTCAGAGGTCGACCCCCCCCCGCCTAAAATTTTCCTTTTATCGGTCATCGCTTTTTCCTCCTATAGTATTTTCGGGGTATGACCCCGGTGATTTGGTTTCGAAATATCCCCTCACAGCTGTTCTACACGGGGAGTGCTGCCGCCCTGCGTCTCCTCCGTCAGCTTCATTCCATCCACCCGGTACCAGCGGCCGCAGTTGGGGCACTGCACCCTCTCAAAGCCGATGAGGGGGGAAATGAAAGTCCCGCAGGGGCAAGGCATCGGAGGGACCGGCCCATTGAAGCCCCCTCCGGCGATACCCTCCAGGGTATTCTCATTCAGAGCAACAGCCTTTTTCTCCTCGCTCATGGCTGCTCCTCCTTATTCTCACCGTCGCCGCACAGTGTCTTTGCCCATTCCCGGGCATCGTCTGCCCAAGACTTCGACGACTTTTTCTTCCCGCCGGTGACGGCCTCCAGGGTGTCGTCGTTCAGGGCGGCGTCCTCTAATTCAGAGGTCGACCCCCCCCCGCCTAAAATTTTCCTTTTATCGGTCATGGCTAATTTTCCTCCTATAGTATTTCCGGGGTATGATCCCGGTGATTTGGTTTCGGAATATCCCCTCACAGCTGCTGCGCCAGGCCGCCGGTGCTGCTGCCGCCCCGGGTCTCCTCCTTCAGCCGCATTCCCACGACCTGGAACCAGCGGCCGCAGCCGGGGCACTGCACCCTCTGCCCGTCGCGGGTGACGGCGATATACGTCCCGCAGGGGCACATTAGGCGGTGGGTGGTCAGTGTTATGACCCCGCCGGTGACGTCCTCCAGGGTGTCCTCGTCCAAAGCGCCCTTGGGCGCCGTTTTCTTCTCGTCAGTCATGTTTTTTTCCTCCTTCAAAATTATTTTTAAGATGCCACGGACGCGCTTGTGACCGGGAAGGTGAAGTACGTGTCCGGGTAGGGCTCGTTTTCCAATGTGAAGTGCCACCACTCCTCGGCCAAAGGCTTAAAGCCGTTTTCCACCATGATGTCCCGGAGGATATTGCGGTTTTCGATCTGCTCCGCCGTCAGGTCCCCCACGTAGTCGGGGTGACTGAGCTCACCGAAGTAGTCGAAGGTGCCGCCCATGTCCAGCTCCTTGCCCGTGGCCATGTCGAAGAGCGTCAGATCCAGGGTGCTCCCCCGGCTGTGACCGGACTTTGCGGAGATGTACCCCTGGTCGAAGAGGACGGATTTATCGAGCTCCGGGTAAAAATACGCCTTCATGCGGGTGTCGTCCGTGTTCTCCGCCCACTCGATGAAGTTGTCCACGGCCATCTGGGGCCGGTAGGCGTCGTAGACCTTCAGCCGGTAGCCCCGCGCCATGGCGTCGGCCGCCGCGCCGCGTAGGGCCTCCGCCGCCTCCCGGGTCAGGAGGGCACAGGGCTCCTCGTACCCCGCGATCCTGTCCCCCACGAAGTTGTAGGTGGAGTAGTAGCGTATCTCCAAAATGACGTCGGGCACCGCCTCCGCCAGGGAGACGAACCCGGAGGCGTCCTCCGCAGATCCGCTTTTCGCCGCCGGCTTTCCGCACCCGGCAAGGAGCATCAGCGCCAGCGCCAGCGCTATCGCCGCCGTAAACCGCTTTTTCACCGCGATTGCCCCCTTTTCCATACGGTTTATTTCAGTGTCAGGATGTCGTCGTAGCCCGTCTGCTCGAAGATGGAGCGGACGATCTCGTTTGCCCCGGTGACGGTCAGATGGCCCCCGCCAACGCGCTTTGTCATGATGAGCAGCACCCGGAGACCCGCCGAGGAGATGTACGCAAGGTTTGACATATCCACAGCGGCGGCCGTCAGGGTCCTCCCCTCCGCCGCCTTTTCAAAGGCCGCCAGGAATTCCGGCGCGGTGAGGGAGTCCACCCGGCCCCGGAGGGTCACGGCGAGCTTGCCCCCGTCCACAGTCATGTCCACGCCGAAAGCGCCGTCCGCCTCCGACTGGGATCCGCTCCCGGCCCCGTCCGGGGTGATGGTCCAGAGGTTCACCCGCTCCAGGGCTTGCCGCGCGATCTGCGTCCGCTCAGGGGACAGGCTTTGAAGCTCCGGCATCCGCGCCGCCAGGGGCGTCAGCTCCACCTTAAGGCCGTGGGCGCGGAGGGACTCTTTCATTGCCGCCTCGGCTTGCTCCGGCCGATAGTTCAGGACATTGCCGAATTTCACGTCCGCCGCGCCGCCAAAGGTGTTTTTGGAGGCGTTCAGGGTGGACTGGCCCTGGTCCCCCGCCATGGTCTTGAGGACCGTACCCATGTCGGTGCCGCCGGCCAGGGCCTCCATCGCCGCTTGGGCGGCGGCAGGGTCGCGGCTCTGGGCCGCAACGGTCATCGCTATGTACACCCGCCCGACCTTCGGGTCCTGGGTGATCCACACCCCGCCGAATTCTTTCAAAATGCGCCGGACGTTATCCATGAGGGCGACAAGCTCCGCGTCAGCAAGGTACATCAAAAGTCCCTCGGTGGTGACGCAAAGCGGCCCCTCCACTCCCTTCAGCGCCGCGCGGAGGGAGGCGTAATTCGTGGCGTCCACGCCGTGGTAGGCCACGTCCCGCTTTTGACCGCGCCGGGCCAATATCCCCTCTATCAACGGGCCCATCTCCTCCGCCTCCGCCGGCAGGTCGCAGGCGATGTAGCGCTTATCCGCGATAAAGTCCTCCAGGGCCCGGGGCGTGTAGCCGCAGGGCAGATCCACCACGGTCTTGGCGCCCGTGGCCTCGATAAAAGCGTTCATAGAGCGGTAGCGCAGCTCCACGATGGCGACGTTGGACTGGCCCATGGCCGTTTTTCCCTCGTCGCTGTGGGTCATGCCCGCAAGATCCAGGCCCAGCGTCTCCGCCATCATGGCGGCGTCGGCGTTCCCGGCCTTCGTCAGATGTAAAAGCGTAGCCTTGGCCGTGTTGAACACGGGGTTGGTCCGCTCTCTCAGTTCATCCATTCCGATTTCTCCCTTTCTCCCTGTATAAAACGGGGCTTTCGAGCCAGCTTTAGTTGTTGGTTGCTATATACCGGCGCAGCGCGGCGGCTACGTTGGGGAGGGGCATGGTCTGGAGCCACACCCGGCCCGGGCCGGTGATGTTGGTGAGGAACA
>CANQZF010000092.1 GCA_947628265.1 uncultured Oscillospiraceae bacterium | reverse complement strand
CCGTAATTCACAGCGGAGCCGTTCTCCTCAATGTAGCTGTCGTTGGTGAAGTACAGCTTGCTGTCAAAAGCCCAGAGACTCTGGCAATAAAATCTGGCGTTGCAGGTCTTGCCTTCATGTGGGCAGTCAGGCTTCCCACAAAGAATCGTCGCGTTCTTTGTCGCCTTGTCTATGTAGTAAGCAAAAGATTTGACTTGAAAATAGATTCCGTCCTCTGTTTCACAGGCAAATTGGAGCTTCGGAGAGACGGATTGGTGCATATTTTTCTGGAAATCCCCGGTGCCGGTTTGGTTGGCGGGGATGTCCACCTCCCCGCCGCCGTTCTTCTGACAGGCGGCGAGGGAGAGGGTCAGAAGCGCCGCTAAAAGGGCGGCGAGCAGTCTTTTCTTTGCGGTTTTCATATCGGTATCCTCCTTATTTCAGTCTGCAGACCTGCGAGACCTCGCCGGTTTCGAAATTGGCGCGCCAGAGGGTGACGGAGCTGGTGTTGCCGGTGGGAAACCCGTACTGGGTGGAATAGGTCGTGGTGGTGGCGAGGAAATAGACGTCGGTACTGTCGCACATGAGCATATCCACGGTGATCGTGCCGTCCAGCGCCTCGCGGAGCGGGGCGAGGGAGATCTCCTTTTTTAAGGTCCCGTCGATCCCGTAGAGGAAAATGCTGTCCCCCGGGACGCGAAACTCGCCGCCCTCCGTCACCTCACCATAAAAATCCGCGGGGAGCTGGCTCATAAGGGCCAGATAGTCGTCGGAGAAGACCGCGCTGCCGTAGAGCGTTTTCTCGTGGGTGTCGGCAAGCTTTTCATGCTTGCCGGTGGCTAATTCCGTCCGCCAGAAGTCGCCGCCGGAGAGGTAGAAGTAGATGTAGCCGTTTGTGATGTACCACTGACTGACGGAGACGCCGGTCCGCTCCCATTCGCCCACCTGGTCCTTGCCGGGGGTGGCCCAGACTTGCTTTACGTCCGAGCCGTCCAGTCCGCACTGGAAGAGCACATCCTTATATGTCCCGTCGGCGGTCTGAACGTTGGCCATAAAATAGAGGATGTCGCCATCGGCCCAGAGGGTGTAATGAATGGCGTTGGGGTTGAAGTCGATAAGCCCGCCGTGGGACTGTGCCGAACCGGCGCCCTCCGGCTTCCAAATCTCCTCCGCAGAGTCTTTTTCCCCGCCCAGCTTCACCCGGTAGAGCACATCGTCGCTGACGTAGTAGATATAGCCCCGGTGGTAGATCGCCGGGTCGTAGGAGGACTGGGAGGCGGAAAACTCGTTGAATTTGAGCTCCTGGACCGTCTCGCGCTGCGTGGCGTCCAGCTTTACGGAACCGACTGTTTTGGGGTCGTGGTCATATCCCACGTAATAGATCCGCTCCCCGCCCGTCAGAAGATAATCCGCGTGGATGCGGGCGTTGCAGATGGCGTCGTCGGTGTGGTCGCAGTCGGGTTTGGCGCAGACCTCCGTGGCCCTCATGGTGTCTTTGTCAACGTAGTAGAGGGAGCTGTAGGAGAAATAGTAACCCGTGTCGGCCTCTAAAAAGCTGAGCTTATCGGTCTGATGGAGATTTTTCTGAAAGTCTCCGTCTCCGGTCATCCCGGCGGGGAGGTCCAGATCTCCGCCGCCCCTATCACAGGCGGAGAGGGAGAGGGTGAGCAGCGCCGCTAAAAGGGCGGCTAAAAGTCTTTTTGCGGTTTTCATGGGTTATGTACCTCCTTATTGCCAGTTATAAATTTCGGTTATTTCGCCGGTGGCGATGTTGACGGAGCAGAGGACCTTATGGCCGGCGGTGGCGTTGAAGTAGAGGGTGTCCCCGTCGCAGAAGAGGAGAGTGAAGGCGTTGACGGGGCCCAGCTTCTCCATCAGGGGCTTTAAGGACAGCTCCCGCAAAAGCGCCCCCTCCAGGTCGTAGACGAAGACGGTGTCCCCGCCCTCGTGGAGGGGGACGCCTACCATGAGGGTCCCGTCAAAGGGGTCCGTCAGGGGGCGGTCGTTCAAAAGGCACAGGAAATCATCGGAAAAGACGGCGCTGCCGTAGAGGGTCTTATCGCTGGTGTCCGCCAGCTTCACCGTCTCGCCGGTGGTGAGGTCCGAGCGCCAGAAATCGCCCCCGGAGAGGTAGAAGTAGATGGCCCCGTCCGTCACGTACCACTGGCTGACGGATACGCCCGTCGTCTCCCACGCGCCCACGTCCTCCTTGTCCGGCGTCTCCCAGACCTTTTTCGCCTCGCCAACCTCCAGGGGGCAGGAAAAGAGGGTGTCCTTCTGGGCGCCGTCCTTCTGGGGCACGTTGACCATGAAGTAGAGGGTGTCCCCGTCGGCCCAGAGGGTATAATGGGGCGTGGTGGGGTCGTAGGCCGCGTAGCCCCCGCCTGTGGCTTCGGAGGCGCTGTCCCGCCCCCAGATACGCCGCGCGTCCTTAAGGTTCCCGCCCGGCTTCACGGCGTAAATGACGCCGCCGAAGACGAAAAAGACCTCCCCCCGGTGATAGATGGGCCTGTCGTAGGCGGCCTCCCCGAGGCTCATGACCTCCCGGCGCTCCGTGCCGTTGAGAGCCTCGGCGTAGACCCGCTTGCCCGCGCCTTTCACCGTTTGGGCGTAATAGAGCCGCGCGCCGTCCGTCCAGAGGCATAGAGCGTCCACCAGGGCGTTGCAGGTGTCGGGGTCTTGGTGGTCGCAGTCGGGCTTCGCGCACAGGACGGTGACCTTTTGGGCGGCCTTGTCCAGGTAGTAGAGCCTGAATTTGAGCCCCGGGCCCAGGTCGCAGTTAAAATAGTAGCCCTCTTTTGTCTCGCAAATCCCGTCCAGGTCGCCGCATTGGGACTGGTGGAGATTTTTTTGGAATACCGACGTGTCCACGTCCTCCAGTGGGAGCGTTTCCCCGCCGCCCTTGTCGCAGGAGACGAGGGAGAGTAAAAGCAGCGACGCCAAAAGCGCGTTAAAAAGTCTCTTTTTCATGCCTTATTACCAGTTGTAGATTTGCGCAATCTCGCCTGTGTCAATGTCGACGCAGCAGAGGAAACGATTCCTGATCATGGTCCCGACGCCGCCCGACCAGGTCTGCACGCTGGCGTCGGCCACGAAGTAGATGTCCGAGCCGGAGCAGAAAGCCAGCTTGCAGCTTTCAAGGGTGTCGAATTGATCGTAGAGGGACTTTAATGACAGCTCTTTGATGAAGCTCCCGTCAAGCCCGTAGACGTAGATGGTGTCCCCGCCGATGTAGTCCGATGGGTTTCCAATGGCTGCACTGCTTCCCGTTTCCTCCGGGCCGTCGTTCATAAGGCACAGGTAATCGTCGGAGAACACCGCGCTGCCGTACTCGGTTTTTTCATGTGTGTCGGCCAGTTTCTCCGTCTTGCCGTTCCCCAAATCACTCCGCCAAAAGTCACCGCCGGAAAGGTAGAAATATATATATCCGCCCAGCACGTACCACTGGCTTACGGAAACGCCGGTTGTCTCCCACTGCCCAACCTCATCGGCTCCCGGCACTTCCCAGACCTGTGTAGTTTCCTTGCTAATGGTGTCGTAGTCAAAAAGCGTATCCTTGTACGTCCCGTCCGACTGCTCCAAATTCACCATGAAATACACATGATTCCCATCGCCCCAGAGCTTGTATGTCAGCCGGTTGAGGTTGCCCATGTGTGACCCGTCAGCCTCGATCTCATCCCCCCAAATCTTTTCGGCGTCCTCAATATCCCCGCCCAGAGGGAGAGCGTACAGAACGCCGCAGTATGGGAAATAAGTGACGCCCCTGTGTATGATGGGCTCCTTGTCGGCAAAAGCATTTGTGTCTCCGCTGGGGGTGAACTCCAGCTTCTGGACGGCCTTATGGTCTGTCCCATCAGGGTTTGCCGAATAGATGCGGTCTCCGTAGTCCACCGCCTGTCCGTTCTCAATGAGCTTGTCCCCGTTGAAATAGTACAGCTTTCCGTTGTAAAAGCAGAGGCTTCGGGCGGCAAGCCGGGCGTTGCAGGTGTCATCATTGTGTTCGCACTCGGGCTTACCACATAGAATCGTTACGCTTTTTGTCGATTTATCAATATAGTAAACGTAAGCACCTTTGAGCTGTATATAGATTCCATCCTCCGTTTCGTAGGCATAACGCAGCTCTGACGTTGTGGACTGGTGCGTATTCTTCTGAAAATCCTCGCCGGCGGCTTGCGTGGCGGAAATATTCAGCCCGTCTCTGTCGCAGGCGGCGAGGGAGAGGGTGAGCAGCGCCGCTGAGAGGGCGGCTAAAAGGCGTTTGGGCATGGCATGGGTCCTCCTAAAAAATGATCGCGCGGACGGGCTTTCCATCTGCGCGATCATTTTACATGCCGGTTTTAAAGAAAATCTAACGATTTGAAAAAAGCCGCGATCACAGGGAAAAAATAGCCGTGACGACGGCGCCGCCGCTATCGGCGTTGGCAAGCTCCAGGCCGCCGCCGTGCTTTTCACAGATCGTCTGGCAAATATAGAGCCCCAGGCCGAAGTGATACGTTTTCTCGATCTGCTCGCCGCTGTAATAGGGCTTCGCGGCGGCCGTGAGCTCCTTTTCCTTAAAGCCCCGCCCGTCGTCGGCGACCCGGAGGGTCAGGACTTCTCCGTCGCTTTCAAGCTGAACAGCGATCCTCGTTTTGGCGAACCGGAGGGCGTTGCCCAGCAGATTTTCATAGACCTGCGTCACCGCCGAGGGGTCGATGTTCAACGTGCCGGCCTCTATGTCGGAGGTCATTTCGCAGGAAATGTCCTGCTTTTCGCCGAGGAGCGCCGTCGTTTCCCGAAGACCCCGGACAAAATCCTCGGTCGATATGGGCTCCCGGCGGATGGTGAGATCCGTCAGCTTTTGCGCGGTGTTCATGGTGTTTACGAACTGCTCCAGCCGCTCCACGTGGGCGGACATGGTGTGGACGGTCTCCAGCACCTTTTCCTTTGGGAGCCGGTCGGTGGGCAGGTACTCCGTGAGCGTGTCCGTATAGCCCTTCAAAACGGCGATGGGGGTGCGCAGATCGTGGGTGTAGGCGTCGTTGAGCTGGTGCTGTTCGTCTATCATGCGCAGCATATGGCGGTTGTTCTCGTCCAGCGCCGAACGCATCCGCTCAAAGGCGGCGCAGAGTTTGGCCATTTCATCGTGCCCCAGATAGTCCAGGGAAAAGTCCAGCTCATTTGCGGCGATCCTGTCCGAGGCCGCCTCCAGCATCCGCAGGGGCTTGCGCAGCTTTGTGAACCAGAAGAGCATCGACGCCAGCAAAAGCCCCGCGATATAGATGAGAACGGGCACGACCTTGGCCTCCGTCATGGTGTACCGGTACTCCGCCTTGATATTCTGGGGAAGGGCGTCGATCTCGGTCCAGTACTGATTTTGGGTCACGCTCCCGTCGGAGAAGATCTGCACATCCGCCTCGTCCCCGGACGGGGCGGTGCTGAGGGTCCCCTCCCATTTCTGGAACTGCCCGGAGGAGTTGGCGCTTATGTAAGCCGTGCCTGTCTTGAGCTGGACGAGCTTAAAATATTTCGCGCCTGTCACCCGGTTCGCGAGAAACGCGGAAGCGCCAAGCCCCGCCAGGGCGAAGAGGATAAACGCAAGCCAGATCGGTATGCTGCGGTACCACGCCTTTATTTTACCCATTTGTAGCCCACCCCCCAAACAGTCTGGATATACGGCTTACAGCCGGCGCCGGCCAGCTTCGCCCGCAGACGGCTTATGTGCTCCATGGCCGTATTCGGGTCCGCGTCGCTGTCCATTTTCCATATGCGGTCGAAAATGCGCTCCTTGCTGAAGAGCTGACCCGGGTGCATGGAAAGAAGCTCCGCGATCTCGTACTCCTTCGGCGTCAAGGAGATGACCTCGTCCCTGAAGCGGACCTCCCGGGTGGTGTAGTCGATCATAAAGTTGTCGTCCAGCAAAAGGCGGTGCGCCCTCTGGCCGCTCCGGTCCTCCCGGCGCAGATGGGCGGCCACCCGCGCCCCCAATTCGCTGACGGAGAAGGGCTTGACGATGTAATCGTCGCCGCCCGCCGCGAAGCCATTGAGCTTGTCCTGGTCCTCGATCCTGGCGGTCAAAAACAGGATGGGACAGGTGACGTGCTCCCGGATGCGCCGGCACACCTCCAGCCCGTCGATGTCCGGCATGTTGATGTCGAGCAAGATAAGATCCGGCTGCTTCGCGGCCTTCTCGATCCCGGTAAGGCCGTTTTCCGCCAGCATCACATGATACTCCTTCAGCTCAAAATACTGCTTGAGCATCGCGCCCATATCCTTTTCGTCATCTATAATGAGCAGTGTTTTTCTCATGTGTCACCCCTCCTGGGGAACAGTATACACGGCAATTTTAACGAAATCCTAACGATCGCAAAAATTTCTCCGAGTACCGGCAGATTTTTTGCCCGCCCGCTTCCTATTGTACCCGGCGAGGGGAAGAAAATCAATATTTCGCTCCGGCGACGGTCACTTGATGCTCTGTTTGGTCCTGGGAGGGGAGCTCGTTTTTTGCCGCTGGCCAGTCGGGCAGCTCCTGAATTTCCCCGGAGGCGGTGTCGATCCGGAAGAGCGACGACACCACGCTTAAATACCCGCCCCGGTAGCACAGGAAATAGAAAATTTCGCCGTCCATAAAGACAGGGTCGCAGGAGGTGATGTCGCCGTAGGTATCAAAGATAGAGGCGAGGCTTACCTCCCCCATGCGGGTCCCGTCCAGCCCGTAAACGGTTATGGACCGGTCCGGGGCGGAGTAGAGGAACATTCCCTCGTCCGTAAACAGGGCCTGACCGCCGGAGACGTCGGCCAGTTTTGTTTCACCGCCCTTTTTAAGATCCGCGTCCCAAAATCCCCCGCCGGCCAGATAGTAGAGATGCCCGCCTTCGATGTAGAAGCTGAATTTATCGCCGGACGCGTAGGAGACGATCTCATCCCCGCGTGGGACGATCCCGGAGGCGCGCCAAAGTGCCCGGGTCTCATCCGCGCTGTCGCCCAGGAGGTAGAGCACGGCCTCGGAGGCACCGTCCTCGTCCACATACCGGAACATCAC
>CANQZF010000091.1 GCA_947628265.1 uncultured Oscillospiraceae bacterium | reverse complement strand
TGAAGTCCGGCGACGTGCTGGTGGTGCTGGAGGCCATGAAGATGGAAAACGAGATCATGGCGCCCCGCGACGGCACGGTGGCCCAGGTGGTGACCCAGAAGGGCGCCAAGGTGGAGACCGGCTCGCCTTTAGTGGTGCTGGCGTAAGGGGGCTTCGATATGGACATATTGGGGACCCTGAAAGGGCTCTGGATGGACTCCGGCTTCAACGCCTTCTTCATGAGCGGCGGCTGGAGGTCCCTCATCATGATCGTGGTGGCCCTGGCGCTTCTGTACCTTGGCATCAAAAAGAAATTCGAGCCGCTGCTTTTGGTGGGCATCGCCTTCGGGTGCTTACTCACGAACCTACCCGGGGCGGGGCTCTACCACATGGGCATCTGGGACGCCTACACCTATGAGTGCCCCTACGACGTCACCAACGACTACGCCCTCTACAACACCGCCCAAGGGCACGCCTATACCCAGGAGGAGTACGCCTACTACCTGGCGGCCAGGGCCTGCGGCCACACCGACAGCCAGATCGAGGACTACTTCGACGCCCAGGCCAAGAGCGGCAGCAGCATCACCGACGACATCCAGGCCCTGGTGGCCTCTCCCGCCTTTGACGAGTCCGTTCTTAGCGAAATGGAGGTAAAGGCCGAGATCGCCTTTACCGACATCGCCCACATCGGCGGGCTTCTGGACATCCTCTACATCGGCGTGAAGGCCGGCATCTACCCCTGCCTCATCTTCATCGGCGTGGGGGCCATGACGGACTTCGGGCCCTTAATTGCCAACCCCAAGAGCTTCTTTTTGGGGGCGGCGGCCCAGTTCGGCGTGTTCTTCGCCTTCTTCGGCGCCATCCTCCTGGGCTTCACCGGCAACCAGGCGGCCTCCATCGGCATCATCGGCGGCGCGGACGGGCCAACGGCCATTTTGACGTGTATGCTCCTGGCCCCGGCGCTCTTAGGCCCCATCGCCATCGCCGCCTACTCCTATATGGCCCTCATCCCCATGATCCAGCCCCCCATCATGCGGGCGCTGACCACCGAAAAGGAGCGGAGCGTCAAGATGGAGCAGCTCCGGGAGGTATCGAAGACCGAGAAGATCGTCTTCCCCATCCTGGTGGCGGGCTTCGTCATCCTGCTTTTGCCCTCCACCGCCCCGCTTATCGGGTGCCTGATGTTTGGAAACCTCCTGCGGGAGACGGGGGTCACGGAGCGGCTCTCCGACGTGGCGCAAAACGCCCTCATGAACATCGTGACGCTCTTTTTGGGTATCAGCGTGGGCGCCACCACGGTTGCGGCGCGGTTTTTGACCCTGAACACCCTGAAGATCGTGCTCCTGGGCCTCATCGCTTTCTGCTTCTCCACGGTGGGCGGCCTTCTCGTGGGCAAGCTCATGTATAAGCTCTCCGGCGGGAAGATCAATCCCCTCATCGGCGCGGCGGGCGTCTCCGCCGTCCCCATGGCCGCCCGCGTCGCCCAGGTGGAGGGCCAGAAGGCCAACCCCTCCAACTTCCTCCTGATGCACGCCATGGGCCCCAACGTAGCCGGCGTCATCGGCTCCGCCATCGCCGCCGGATTTTTGATCAAGGTATTTGGATAAGGCTGGCTTTGAAAGCCAAAAAGAAACGTGCGGAAAAAGCCTCGAATTCTGCGGAATTCGAGGCTTTTCCCTTTTACGGTAGTGCAAGTATCCTGCACTGTAAGATATTCGTATTATAGTGTAAAATAGTTGCACTGTCAAGAAAAAATCGGAGGCGCGCCATGATTGGAAAGCGGTTAAATAAGGTGCGCAAGGAGAGGGGCTTTACGGCCCAGGAGATGGCGGACAGGCTCAACGTGGCCATAAGGACCTACCGGAACTACGAAAGCGACACGACAAGCCCGTCGCTGGAGACGCTTGTGCAAATCGCGGACATTCTCGACGTCACCACCGACTACCTCCTTTGCCGGGAGGAGAGATAGAACCTTCCCACGCAACGGGCCGCCAAGAGAGGCGGCCCCTACGGCGTATAATTTGAGTTGTGCGATAAACGGAGCATTGAATTGAAACATGAAAACTTTCCGTAGGGGCCGGGTGACCGAAGGGAATGCCCTTGGGTGCACTGGCCGGCCCGTCCCACGTCCACCACCGTTTTCCCAATCAACGCCGTACGGGCCGCTGCCCACAGCGGCCCTTTCCCCGTCGCGCACATTTCCCGTTTTATCGCAACCACCCAATCCCGCAACGTTTTTGGGCCGCCGTAGGCGGCGGCCCGTACATCGTATAATTTGGACAGTGCGATAAACGGAGCATTGAATTGAAACACGAAAACTTGCCGTAGGGGCCGCCCACGGCTGACCGCTCCTCCGATACGCACACGCTCTCCTACAAATGCAAAAACCCAAAAAACCGCCGTAGGGGTGGCCGTCTCGGCCACCCGTCCCACGATTACGGACATTTCCCGTTTTATCGCAACCGCCCAATCATCCGGCTCATTTGGGCCGCCACGGTGTGCGGCCCCTACGGTGGGTTACGGGGACGATGCGGAAAACAGGGAACGGTCGGCCGTGGGCGGTGACCGAAGAAATGCCCTTGGGTGCTACGGGGAGCATAAGCGTTGATTGGAAAATGGGATGAAAATTGATGGACGGGTCGCCGGGGACGGCGACCCCTACGGCGTTATATGGGGGCATGGCAATAAACGGGGGGATGGGCCGCCGTAGGCGGCGGCCCGTACGGCGTATATTTCGGGCAGTGCAATAATCGGATGTTTGATTTAAACGCAAAAGCTTGCCGTAGGGGCCGCCTCTCTTGGCGGCCCGTGCGCGGTGGATTGATATTGCGTTAAAAACAAACGCATCATCCCCGACGATGGTATTCGCCGCAAAAGTTTGCGGCGAATAATTCAATATGCGGCGAAGCCGCAAACCTTTTTTAGCGGGACGCGCGTAGAAACAGGGGACGGGCCGGCACGGTGTCCGGCCCCTACGGAGGCATTACACGTTGATTACGGGCACAGACGAAACCCTCCCGTCCCTTTATTTAATATTTTTCGCGGGGCTTTGCCTCGCGAAAAATCCCTTTTGTTTTGCGGAGTGTGCGGCCCGCAGGGCCGTGCGCGGAGCAAAACGGCAGGAAATGCCCCCTCGAATTCCGCAGAATTCGAGGGGGCATTTCCGCACGCATCCCCTTGGCATTGAAAGGCCGCAAAGCGGCCTTTCACGCCAGTTTTAGTCGCTCTCTATAAGTCCGTATCCGCCGCTCTGGCGCTTGTAGACGACGGCGAACTTGTCCTCGTCGTCCTGATTTTTAAAGACGAAGAACTGGTGGTCCAGGAGGTTCATCTGCAAAATGGCCTCCTCGGTGGTCATGGGCTTGATGGAGAAGCGCTTGGTGCGGACCACCTCGAAGCTCTCCTCGCCGGCGTCCTCCTCGTCGTCCACGGGGGTGATGTCTGCGGGCTTGATCTCCCGCTCAAAGGCCCCGTCCCGGAGGCGCTTTTCAAGGCGCGTCTTGTTCTTGCGGATCTGCCGCTCGATGCTGGCGGCGGCGGAATCGATGGAGGCGTACATATCTCCCGTCGTCTCGCTCACCCGGTAGATCATCCCCCCGGCGCGGACGGTGGCCTCGGCGGTGAAGCGGCCCCGCTCCATGGAGAAGGTCACGGACGTGTCCGCCTCCGTCTTGAAGAGCCGGTCAAGCTTCCCCAGCTTCTTCTCGGCGTAGGCCCGGACGTCCTCCGACGCCTGCAGCTTCTTCTCGGTAAAGGTAAACCTCATTGTCGTCAGCTCCTTTCTGTGTGCGGAGTTTCCTCCGTAACAGCATTATACCATAGCCCGTGTGAAAAATGAACAAAAATTTGTGAAAAATCATAAATATTTTTTGGAGGTTGACTAAAGCGCCTCCGTGGCGTGGCGGGTGACGTGGCAGCCGATGTTCACCACGCACGCCGTCCCCGCGATGTGGGCGGCGTAAGCGTTGATGTTCACGGCCAGGGCTGTGGCGCGGCCCCCGAAGCCCTGGGGACCGATGCCGAGCCGGTTTATCTTCTCCAGGGTCCGTTTTTCCATGTCCGCGTAAAATTCGTCCGCGTTTCGCTGATCTATGGGGCGGGTCAGGGCCAGTTTGGCCATCATGGCGGCCTTCTCCACGGTGCCGCCGATGCCCACGCCCACGATGACGGGCGGGCAGGGGTCCGCCCCGGCAATCTCCACCGTCTCGGCGATGAAGTCCTCGAAGTCCTCTATCTTCGCGGAGGGCAGGAACATCCTCATCCGGCTCTTATTCTCGCTGCCGAAGCCCTTGGGGGCCACGGTGAGGGTGAGTGTGTCCCCGGGGACGACGCGCGTCCACAAAACCGGCGGGGTGTTGTCCTGGGTGTTGACCCTCCGGAAGGGGTCGGCCACAACGGATTTGCGGAGGTACCCGTTCACGTACCCCCGGCGGACGCCCTCGGTGACGGCCTCCTCAAAATCCCCGCCGGCGATGTGGACGTCCTGGCCCACATCGGCGAACACCACGGCCATCCCCGTGTCCTGGCAGATGGGCAGGCCCCTTTCGGCGGCGACCTTGAAATTTTCCACCATATCGCAAAGCGCCGCCCGCCCGGCCTCCGAGGGCTCCGCCTCGGCGGCGCACTCCAGGGCCAGGGCGATGTCCGGCGTCAGCGCCGTGGCGGCCCGGATGCAAAGCTTCTCCACGGCGTCGGTGATCTGGGAGCAAAGTATTTCTCTCATAGCGGTTCTCCTTCGCTGTTGATAAAATAAGTATACCATATCCCGGCCCCGTGTGGTATAATGATTTTAAAAGTTTTCGGGAGGCGCGTATGTTTTACCGGTTCAGGGACCAGGATGAGCGTCAGGCCTTCGGAGGCGGGGATTTTTACGAGCTCCAGTTCTGCCGCCACCCCGCCGGGACGCCGGTCAGGCAGATCGTAAACCGCGTGGCGTACTGGCGGGACGACTCCCTCTACGTCCCCGGGGACGATACGGCGCTTTTTGACCGGGAGTACGGCGGGATCTTCGCCGGCGGGACCCATCAGAACCTCCAAACCGGCCCCTGGGACGCGTACGGGATCAACTACTACAATCCGGCCCTGACGGAGAAGATCGTCGCGGAGGTTTTAGAGAAAAAGCCCGCGGAGCACGAAACGCTCCTTGAGTGGCTCCGCGAGGCCAGAAAATACAACGGATTTTACCTTTTGGGGGTATGAGGGAGGGCGGCGATGCCGGAGGAGATGGCGGCTTTTTTGAAAAGAGGCCCGACGGGTACGACGAACACGTGAAGACCGAGTTCCCCGTTGATAATTCCTCAAAATCTGCTAAAAGCCGATCCCGATTACATTATCGAGGGCAACAGGGAGCATACAGGCGTCCTATTAAAGGAATTCAGGGAGAATAACGAAAAATTCAAGCTCATTTTGAGACTGAAAATACAGGACGACCCGGAGGAATATAAAAACTCGGTGCTCTCTTTCTGGCGCGTAGGAGACACGACCTGGAACAAAACCATCAAAAATAAAATAATTCTTTACAAAAAAGAATAAAGCGGCTATAATAAACATAGAAGGAAATAGAGTGGCTTTGGGGTGAAAAGCGCGTCGTCATGCGCCGCGTGCCGCAAGGCAACGGGCAAAAGAGATCCCGGGAGCGACGCTCCGGGCAAAGCCGCTCTATTCACCGAAACCGCGCATAGTTGATGGGCCGCGTTCAAGCGGTCCTTTTCTTGTTTGTGGAAGGCGAAAGAAAACCGATCATGCCGGAATGATGCGCGCGGCGCGTCTGCCGGAGAAGGGAGGGCCTATGGCGAGAGAGCTTTCACGGCGTGAGGAGATTGAGCGGAGCATTATCAAAAAATACCGCAAGGAGCTTTGGAGCCCCTTTACCTACGCCGTCAACCACTACGAGCTTTTAAAGCCGGGGGACCGGGTGGCGGCGTGTATCTCCGGGGGCAAGGACTCCATGCTGATGGCAAAGCTGCTGCAGGAGCTTTCCCGCCACTCGGAGTACCCCTTTGAAGTCAAATACATCGTCATGGATCCCGGCTACAACGCGGAGAACCGCCGGAAAATCGAGGAAAACCTGGCCATTCTCGGCGTCCCGGCGGAGATTTTCGAAAGCTCCATCTTCGAGGCGACGGCCGCCGCCGGGGGGAACCCCTGCTATCTGTGCGCCCGGATGCGCCGGGGGGCGCTGTACGCCAGGGCGCGGGAGTTGGGGTGCAACAAGATCGCCCTGGGCCACCACTTCAACGACGTCATCGAGACCACGCTGATGGCGCTTCTCTTCGGAGCACAGCTCCAGGCCATGATGCCAAAGCTCCACAGCGCGAATTTCCCCGGCATGGAGCTCATCCGGCCCCTCTACTGCGTCCACGAGGAGGACATCGTGGCCTGGGCGCGGTACAATGACCTCACCTTCATCCGCTGCGCCTGTAAGCTCACCGCCGGCATCGCCTCCGGGGAGCTGACGGGCAAGCGTCGGGAGACAAAGGAGCTCATCGCCCAGCTTAAAAAGACCAGCCCCAACGTGGAAAAATCCATTTTCAACGCCATCCACGAGCTCAGTCTCGACACCTTCCCGGCCTACAAGACCGGGGGCGTGGAGCACAGCTTTCTGGAGCGGTACGACGAGATAAAAATAGATAAGGAGTGACGAAAATGCTGAACATCGGCTGTCATCTGTCCGTATCCAAGGGGTACGTGGCCTTAGCGCGGGACGCCCTCTACACCGGCTCCTCCTGCTTTCAGTTTTTCACCCGCAACCCCCGAGGCGGCGGGGCCAAGCCCATCGACGAGGCGGACATCGCGGAATTCAATCAAATCGCGGCGGAGAACGGCCTCAATTCGTATCTCGCCCACGCGCCCTACACCATCAACCCCTGCGCCGAGAAGCCCGAGACGCTCCAGTTCGCCCGCCAGACCATGGCCGACGATTTGGAGCGCATGGAGTGGCTGCCGGGGAACTACTACAACTTCCACCCCGGCTCCCACGTGGGCCAGGGGATCGAGCGGGGCATCGAGCTCATCGCCGAGACGCTGAATTTGACTTTAAAGCCCCACTACCGCACCCCCGTCCTCT
>CANQZF010000090.1 GCA_947628265.1 uncultured Oscillospiraceae bacterium | reverse complement strand
GGGGTCTGGGCCGCGTCGGTGACGCCCCGAAGCTCCAGGGCCTCCAGCTGGGCTTTGACCCACTTTTCCGGTGAGGGGTGGCTTAAGAGCTTCTCGTGGGCGTCCAGGATGACCCGGCCCAAACCCGAGTCGTCCCGCCCCGCCCCCAGAGTGTCCGCCAGGGCGTAAAAATCCGTATCGCCGGAGTCGTAGAGCTCGTCCAGAAGCTCCCCCAGGGCCGCCTCCCGCAAAAGCCCCGCCTCCGCCTCGTCGGCCACGCGAAAGTCCGGCGGGAGCTTCAAAAGGTGGGCGTTTTCCCGGATCACCCCGGCACAGAAGCTGTGAATGGTGCCGATCTTCGCCTTTCCCACCGAAGCGGCCTCCTGCCGGAGCCGGAGGTCGGCGGGGTTTTCCGCGATGCGCTCAAAGATGGCGTCGGTGATCTTCCCCCGCAGCTCAGCGGCGGCGGCGTTGGTGTAAGTGATGACCAGAAAGTCCTGGAGCCTCGCCCCGGCCTCCACCTTGCGCAAAAGCCGCTCCACCAGCACCCGGGTCTTGCCGCTGCCGGCGGCGGCGGAGACCAGGAGCTGTCCGCCCGTGCGCTCCACGGCGGCGCGCTGCTCGTCGGTCAGTCGTATATCCCTCATTTCCCCGCCTCCTCGATCTTTTCCCAGAGCTCCGGCGTTTTGAGATTTGAAAACCGCCGCCAGCTCTCCCCGGCCTTGCCGTCCACGAAGTGGCAGGCGTCGTAAAATTTGCAAAAGGCACAGGCGCTGTCCAGCTTGCCTTTTAAATAGGGGTTGGCGCTGATGGCCCCGGATCTCAGCTCCCCCGCCATTTCCCGGATGAGCCTGTCCACAGTCCTTGAAAGGGCCCCCAGCTGCTGGGCGTCCGCCAACGCCCCCTTCACCTCCCCGGTGCGGCTGGAGACGGTGACGGGCAGGCGCTTTTTCGCGCCGTGCTCCATGGCCTCCAGGACCTCGGGGTCCGCCAGGATGAGGCCGGAATATTTGATGAGCCTCTGACGGGCCTTCTCCAGTTCCTCGTCCGTAAGGTCCCTGTCGCTGGTGACCAACTCGTCCCTGGCCGGGGAGTAGAGGACCCCCGCCGGGACGATGTCCATGCCGTAGCGGCTCTTCCCCTCCCGCTCCAGGGCGAAGAGGTAGATGAGCATCTGGAGGCCCACGCCGTTTACGATGTCCCGGAGGTCCATGGTCTTCCGCCCGGTCTTGTAGTCCACCACCCGGATGCACAGCTTCCCGTCCCGGACCCAGCCGTCCACCCGGTCCACCGCGCCCACAACGCTGTCGCCGGCGGCAGTCTCCACCGCCGGCAGCTCCCCGTCCGGGGCGAAGCGGAGCTCAAAGTCCAGGGGCTTGAAATCGGAGCTTATAAGCTCCTCCCGCATGACCGCCGCCACCTGCTGGGCGGCGCGTGTCAGCCGCCCGAAGAGGTACCGAAACCGCCCGGACTTATTTTCCAACCCCCCCAGCCGGTCCTTGGCGTACCGGTCCGCGAAGTCCGGGACCATGGCCCGGATCTCCTCCTCCGTCACTTTCCCGAAGCCGCCCCGGGCGTCCGCCTCCCGGGAGACGCGCTCCAGGATATAGTGCATGAAGGTGCCGGACTCCGGCGCGTCCAGGGCCGCCTCGCTCCGGGGCTTCGCCCCCAGGCCGTACTGCAAAAAGTAGGCGTAGCGGCAGGAGTAGTATTTGTCGATCTGGGAGGCCGAGAGGTAAAGCCTTCGGCCGTAGAGCCTCCGGGCCGTCTCCCCGCCCAGCTCCCCACGGGGGGCGGTGGCGGCGGCGCGGATGGCGGCAAGGCGCTCCCCGAGCTCGCTTTCGGCGAAGTAGCGCCTTGCGCTCTCCCCCGTCTTCCCCTCGTCAAAGGCGGCCAGCTCAAAAAAGGGCTCCCTGGCGGCGGTGAAGACCTCGAGGCCGGGGACGCGCTCCGAAAGAGAGAAGAGCCTTTGAAGCCGGGAGACCACATAGGAGGGCCTTTTCGTCTCCGGCCAGCTCACCGTCAGGCTCTCGGTGGGCACGGTGAGGGAGGCGTACACCCCGGAGAGCTCCCGGGCCAGGGCGTCCTCCCGACTGTCCAGGTTCCCCAGCCCTAAGTCCCTCAGCTCCTCCCGCTCGCCCTCGGAGAAGACGCCCCCCTCCCCGCGCCGCTGGGGCAGGGCGTCGACGGTAGCCCCCAGGACGATGAGGTGCTTTATCCCCCTGGCCCGGATGCGGGACATATCCCCGGCCCGCACCGCGTCCACGGAGGCGGGGATGACCCCCACGGTGTAGCGGCTCAAAACGAGCTTTAAAAGCCGCGTAAACTCCTCTAAATCCATGGCCGTGTCGCCCAGGACCTCATAAAACTGCTCCATGGCCCCGATGACGATGTCCCAGAGCTGCCGGTACTCCGCCGCCAGCTCCTCCCGCCCGGAGGCCCGAAATTCCCCGGCCTTGCGCTCTAAAATGCCGAAAAGCTCCGTTTCCTCCATAAAACCGTAGAGCGCCCGGAGCTTGTCCGACGCCCCCTCCCCGGCCTTCAAGGCCGCCCCCAGGCGCGTGAGGGGCTCCGCCACCCGCCGGCGCAGGGCGTTCAGGGTCTCCAGCGTCTCCCGGTCCGCCTCCCGGAGTTCCCGGGTGTAGCCCTCCGGGGACATGGTCCACTCCCGGCTCCAGGCCCGCTCCCCCCGGAGGCTCCACTTGAGGACGTAGTTCTCCAAAAGGTCCCGCTCGGCGAGGGTGATCCCCGTCAAATTCGTCTTGAGATACTTAAATATGTTTCCATAATCCCAGTTATTTGCTATTATGTCAAGTGCGGACAAAATCAGCACCATGACGGGCTTTTCCAGAATGTCGCTGCGCTCGGTGCGCGTCACGGGGAGGCAGTACTTTTGGAAGACCCCCTCCAAAATCGGGGCGTAGGTCTCCCAGGTGGGCGAGACCACGGCCACGTCCCGGTACCTGGCCCCGGCGCGCACGAGCTCCGCGACCCTGGCCGCCGCCGCGCCGCACTCATCGGACACGCAGGCGGCCCGTATAAGCCGGATGGCGGAGGCGTCCCCGTCGTAGGCCGGGGCCGAATAGTCCATAAGGCTCCGCTCCATATACCGGAGGGCCCCGTCCCGCCCGGGGGCGTCGGGAAAGCGCAAAATTTCCGCCTTCTCCCCAAGCTCCGATGCCAGCGCCAAAAGCCCCCGGGCGGTTTTTACGCTGAGGCGGAAGGTGAGGTCGGAGCTTTCAAGCTCCGGGCAGTTGAGGCTCACGGTGACGTCGGTGCCCTTTCGCAAAAGCGCCTCGATGACCCGGCGTTCCTCGTATGTAAAGTCCGTAAAGCCGTCGATGTACACCCGCCCCCGGCTGCCCACGGTGCTTTGTCCGATCTCCTGGGAAAGCCGCTCCAGCCGGTCCCGGGCGTCCGCGCCGCTGCGGGCCTTCACCGCCTCAAAGGCCTCGAAGATGAGGGCGAGGTCCGTGAGCTTGTCCCGGAGGGTCCCCCGGGCCCCCTCGGCGGCGGCAAGAAGGCTCTCCGTCCCCACTAAGGCCGCGCGCAGCTCGTCGTAGGCGGCGGTGAGGTTCGTGATGAAGTCCGGCCTTCTCCCGCCCACATCGTAAATTTTAAGCCGGGAGCTCACGGACATATAGGCCATGCTCATGGCGAGGGTCCTGCCGCCGGCGTCCAGCATGGGCCGGGCAAGGCCCCCTGTCTCCGAGAAGACACGGCTGCATAGCCTCGTGAAGCTCAAAACCTGGGCATAGAGGCACACGCTGTCCCCCAGCGCCGCCAGGGCCCGCTCGCAGTCGTGGGAATACTGCTCCGGGACGATGAGGATATTCCCCTCCCGGCCCTCCCCGGCAAGCTCCGCCAGCTCCTTTAAAATATACGAGGTCTTGCCGCTCCCCGCGCGGCCCAGGTAAAGTCTCAGCATAAGCGCACCGCCCAAGTTTTCAGAAATGATACATTTGTTTTATTGTTTTAATTATAACATAGTTTTGTAACTTTTTGTAGTACGGATATTGTTTATTTTCGTGAGAAGTGTTATTATACTATTCTAGTATAAATTATAAAGAGCGTCCCATATGGGACGAAAGGGATATAGATATGGAAACTCCTGAAAAAGCGCCTCACTCCGGTTTAAGGACGGCCGTCTCCGTCCTCTTTTTCCCCTGCGTGACCCTGTACCACGAGCTTCTGCTCCGGGCCTTTGACTCCGACACATCGTTCTTCGCCCCGGCTCTATGGCGTATCCTCCTCTTCTCCCTGGCGGCGGGGCTGGCGGTGTACCTCATCTGCGACCTCATCCCCAAAAAGGCGATCTCCAGGATCATCGCCGGGGCGGTGATGTTCGTCTTCATCGTCATTCTCTGCGTGGAGCGTGGCATGAAGGGGATGTTCTCCATCTACTACGGCGTTTTGGCGGCGGCGGGGGCCGCCGGGGACGCCGTGGGTAACTTTGCCGACAATACGCTTTTGGCGATCCGCCGGACCCTGCCCTTCATCCTTTTGTCCCTCGTCCCCTTTGTGGCGTTCATCGTCTTCCGGAAGACCATCGTCCCGGAAAAGGAGGGCGGCGTCCTCTGGCGCCGGCGGGTCCTCATTTTGGCGGCGCTGGTGATCTTCGCCCTGGGCGGCGATCTCCTCTCCCTCCTGGGGCGGGACGAGGCGCTCTTTACCTACGACTTCACCACCAACAACGGTATCCCTGCCTTCGGCCTTGTGGCCAGCATCCGTCTGGAGCTCCAGTACGCCGTCTTCGGGATGCCCGTACCTGACCTGGGGGCGTTTATCGAGGACCCCACCGAGCCCCCAACGGAGCCGCCTACGGAACCCCCCACGGAAGCCCCTACGGAGAGTAACGATCCCACGCAGCCCAGTGACGTCACGGAGCCCCCCACGGAGGAGCCCACGGAGCCCCCCGGGCCCATCGAGTACGGCTACAACGCCCTGGACATCGACTTCGCGGCGCTGGCGGCGGAGAGCTCCGGCACCATCTCCGATATGCACAAATACTTCGGTTCCCTCACCCCCTCCAAGCAGAACGAGTACACCGGGATGTTTGAGGGGAAGAACATGATCCTCATCTGCGCCGAGTCCTTCTGCTCCTACGCGGTGGACCCGGACCTCACGCCCACGCTCTACCGACTGACCCAGGAGGAGGGCTTCGTCTTCACCAACTTCTACCAGCCCGACTGGACGCTGTCCACCTGCGGCGGGGAGTTCTCCGTCCTCACGGGGATCATCCCCAACTGGTTCGGGTACTCCGACTCCTCCCGCCAGGCCATCGGGAAGAATATGTCCGTGACTCTGGGGAATATGTTCAGGGAGCAGGGCTACCAGACCCTGGCCTTCCACAACGGGCAGTACACCTTCTATAACCGGGACAAATACCTGCCGGTGTTCGGCTACGACTACAGGGCCGAGGACGGCGGCGGGCTGGATCTGCCCTCCGACGGCTGGCCCCGGTCCGACTACGAGATGATCGAATATACCTGCGATGAGTATATCAATGAATACCTGGAGACGGGGACGCCCTTCCACACCTTCTATATGACCATCACCGCCCACGGCCCCTGGAGCTTCTACTCCTCCCCGCGCTATCAGGAGTACCAGCGGCTGGTGCAGGAGAAGTACCCCGACCTCGACCGGCCCTGTCAGGCGTACATCGCCAGCAACATGGACCTGGACCGTGCCCTGGAGCTGCTGGTGCAGAAGCTGGAGGACGCTGGCATCGCCGACGACACCCTCATCGTTATGGCTGCCGACCACTACCCCTACTTCTTGCGGACCGGCAACAGCCATGACGGCTCCTACGATTACTACAACGCCATGAACCGGTATTTCGGCAACCCCGAGGACTCGGAGAACGTCACCTCCCGGTACCACAACACCCTGCTCATGTGGTCCGGCGCCATCGAGAAGACGGTCATCGACACCCCCTGCTACTCCTGCGACATCGTCCCCACGGTGGCGAACCTCTTCGGGCTGCCCTACGACTCCCGGTTCTACTCCGGGCGGGACATCCTGGACACGGATTACGACCCCGCCGCCTACTCCAGCTCCATGCCCCTGGTCATCTTCGCCAACAACCACGGCCAGGGCAACAGCTGGATCACCGCCGCCGGGACCTACGAGGCGTCTACGGGCATCTTCACCCCCAACGAGGGCATCACCGTCCCGGAGGGGTATGTGTCCAAGGTAATGCGCCTCGTAAACGGCAAGCTCCAATACTCCAAGCTCGTCATCAGCCAAAATTACTTCTCGACGATATTCGGATAACGAATGGGCGGGTCCACGTGGACCCGCCTTTTTTTGATTATCGGGATGTGCGTAGGAAACCGGGAAACGTTGAAAACCAAAACTACGCCGTACGGGCCGCCGCCCACGGCGGCCCATTCCCGGTTGGTCAATACTGCGGCAAAAAAACGCACCATCCCCCAAAACGGTTTTCGCCGCAAAATTGTGCGGCGAATAATTTAATATGCGGCAAAGCCGCAAACCTTTTTTCGGGACAGGTGTGGAAAATCGAGGGAATGGGCCGATGTGGTCATCGGCCCCTACGGGAGGCATTGCGCGTTAATTGGGAGGGTGGGATGTAAACTGAGGGACGGGTCGCCGAGGACGGCGACCCCTACGGCGTATAATTCGGGCGGTGCAATAATCGAAATATTTGATTTAAACGCAAAAGGTTGTCGTAGGGGCCGGATGACCGCAGGGAATGCCCTTGGGTGCACCGTGCCAGCCCGTTCCTCCGATACGCATAACCTACCGGAAAACGCAAAAATCTAATATTATGCCGTAGGGGCCGCCTCTCCGGGGCGGTGCCGTAGGGAAACATTGTGAACCTACTAAAATAATATTGTTTTCTTGCAGGAGCCTGTGTTGACGCACAGGCTCCTGTAATTTGTGTCATGCTATTTCTAAATCCAGCTCAGCGACCTGTATGAGGATATCCTCAAGCTCCTGGGGCATGTCGTCGATGATGCCGATGTCGCGGTAGTGGATGACGATGTCCTGTGGAGCGCTGCGGGAGTATTTCTTGGCGCGTTCTCCTACTTCAATGCGCTTGAT
>CANQZF010000089.1 GCA_947628265.1 uncultured Oscillospiraceae bacterium | reverse complement strand
CCCGTCCTCGCCGTCGATGAGGACCCGGTGGACGCTGCCCACGTAGGCGGCGTGCTTCTCCTCGGAGACGGCGTTCTGGAGGGCGATGAGCCTGTCGAACCACCGCTGCTTCTCCTCCCGGGTCACCGGGTCCAGCATGGAGGCGGCGGGGGTGCCGCGCCGGGGGGAGAAAATGAAGGTGAAAAGGGCGTCGAAACGGACCTTTTCCACCAAAGATAAGGTTTCCTCAAACTCCTCCTGCGTCTCCCCGGGGAAGCCCACGATGACGTCGCTGGTCAGCACGAGGTCGGGCATATACCGCCGGGCCATGTCCACAAGCTCCAGATAGCTCTCCCGGGTGTAGCGCCGGTTCATGGCCGCGAGCACCCGGTTTGACCCCGACTGGAAGGGCAGGTGGATGTGCCGGGCGCATTTTTTGCACCTTGCCATGGTGGAGAAGAGCTTCTCCCCGGCGTCCTTGGGGTGGCTGGTCATGAAGCGGATGAGAAAATCCCCGGGAATGGCGTTTATCTCGGAAATGAGGTCCGAGAAATCCGGCTCCCCCGGCAGGTCCTTGCCGTAGGAGTTGACGTTCTGGCCGAGTAAGGTGATGTCCTTATACCCCGCCTCCACCAGAGAGCGGGCCTCCTTTAAGACGTCCTCCGCCCGCCTCGAGCGCTCCCGGCCCCGGACGTAGGGGACGACGCAGTAGGAGCAGAAGTTGTTGCAGCCGTACATGATGGGCAGCCACGCCTTGACGGAGCTGTCCCGCTTGGAGGGCAGCCCCTCGGTGACGCAGCCGTCGGAGGGGGAGGTCTCAAAAATGCGCTTCCCGCCCCGAAGGAGCTTCAGCAGGAACTCCGGGAACCGCCAGAGCTCGTGGGGCCCGAACACCAGGGAGACGTGGCGGTAGGAGTTTTTTATTTTCTCCGCCATCCCCGCCTCCTGCATCATGCACCCGCAAAGGCAGATGAGCTGGGAGGGTTTCGCCTTTTTCGTGTGGGTCAGCGCCCCCACGTTGCCTAAGACCCGCTGCTCGGCGTGCTCCCGGACGGCGCAGGTGTTGATGACGATGACGTCCGCCTCCGCCTCGCTTTCCGTCATGGCGTAGCCCATTTTTTGGAGCATCCCCCGGAGCTTTTCGCTGTCCGCCTCGTTTTGCTGGCAGCCGTAGGTGTCCACCAGCGCCAGGGGCGGGGTCTGACGGGCGGCGGAGAGCTCCGCCACCTCCTCCATATAGCGCTCCTGGCGCTCCAATTCCTCGCTCGTTATCTCACGTCGTATGTAGCTCACAGTCGTCTTCTCCGATTATTTTAAAGGATAGCATTATTTTAACAAATTTTTGTGGAATTTACAATGGTAATCGTGTATAATAAATTTAATTATCAAAATGGGATTGTAGGGCCTTGCGAAGGGGGACTGGTCATGAAAAATCTGGTCATTGACAAAAAGGCTATTAAGGATAACCTGTCGGCGGTGAAGCAGAGGGCCCGGGGCGTTCAGATCTGGGCGGACCTCACCGGGGACGCCTTCGGCCTGGGGCTCATCACAACGGCGAAGCTTCTGCGGGAGGAGGGCATCCGCGCTTTTGCCGTGTCCGACCCCAGGGACGCCGAGGCCCTGCGCTCCGCCGGCTTTACCGACGAGACGCTGATGATGCTCCGCTCCACGGCGGACGAAAAGGAGCTTGCGCGGCTCATGGACCTGAACGTCATCTGCACCGTGGGTTCCTATGAGGCGGCGGTGGTTTTAAACGGCCTTGCCGAGGAGCGAAAGAGCGTCTGCGAGGTCCAGATCAAGATCGACACGGGCCTTGGGCGCTACGGCTTCATGACCTCGGAGACGGACAAGATCGCCTCCATCTACCGCTATATGCCAAATTTGGCCGTAGTGGGGGTCTTCTCCTCCTACTCCCAGTCCTGGAAGAGCCGGAAGGCCACCCTACAGCAACTGGACGCCTTAAAGACCGTGCTGGACACCCTTCACGGTATGGGGTTTGAGACGGGCTACGCCAGCATCTGCGACTCGGCGGCCCTCTTCCTCTACGACTTCGACCTTCTGGACGCCGTCCGGGTGGGCACGGCCTTCTCCGGGCGGGTAGCCGGGGGCGCGGCCCAGGGCCTCACCAAGGTGGGCTACATAGAGGCCGGCATCGAGGAGGTGGGCTGGTTCCCCAAGGGCCACCGCATCGGCTCCGCCACCTTAAAAAAGCCGGCGCGGCTGGCGGTGGTGTCCGTGGGCTACTACCACGGCTTCGGCATCGCCCGCCAGGAGCAGGGCCAGAGCCTCTGGGACCACATCCGCTCCTGGAGACGCCGCCCCGTGGTGAAGATCGGCGGCCAGCGGGTCCGGGTGGTGGGAGAAGTGGGCATGATGCACACGATCCTCGACGTCACGGACCTGTCCTGCCGGGTGGGGGACGTGGTCACCATGGACGTGGACCCCGTGAACGTCAAGGGATTGACGAGAATTTACAGGTGAGAAAATATGCCGAAAATTTATGAGATGAGCCCGCACCTGGCGGACCTCATCGCCGCCGGCGAGGTGGTGGAGAGGCCGGCCAGCGTGGTCAAGGAGCTGACGGAAAACTCCGTGGACGCCGGGGCGGGGAGTATAACGGTGGAAATAAAGTCCGGCGGCATGGCGGAGATCCGCATCACCGACGACGGCTGCGGCATCGCCGCCGAGGACGTGGAGACGGCCTTTTTGCGCCACGCCACCTCTAAATTGCGCACGGAGCGGGACCTGGAGGCCATCGGGACCCTGGGCTTCCGGGGCGAGGCCCTGGCCGCCATCGCCAGCGTCTCCCGCGTGGAGCTCCTCACCCGGGAGCGGGGGGCGGCGGAGGGCACCCGCCTTTTATTGGACGCCGGGGTGAAGCGGGACAAGTCCCCCCGGGGCCTTCCGGAGGGGACGACGGTGTATGTCCGGGACCTCTTTTTCAACACCCCCGCCCGGCAGAAATTCATGAAAAACGACAGGGCCGAGGGCTCCGCCGTCACCACGGCCGTGGCGCGGCTGGCCCTCTCCCACCCGGAGATCTCCGTCCGGTACATAAAGGACGGCAAGGAGGAATTCCACACCCCCGGCGACGGGAACCTCCAGTCCGCCGCCTACTGCACTTTAGGCCGGGAGTTTGCCAAGGGGCTTCTGACGGCGGAAAACAAGGTGGACGGCATCACCGTGACGGGCTTCGTCTCCACCCCCGCCGCCGCCCGGGGCAACAGGGCGTGGCAGTTTTTCTTCCTCAACGGCCGGTTCATAAAGTCAAAGCTTTTACAGGCGGCGGTGGAGCAGGCGTATAAAAACAGCCTCTTCACAGGCCGTTTCCCGGTGTGCCTTTTGAATGTGACCATGAGCCCCGCCGCCGTGGACGTGAACGTCCACCCCACAAAGCTGGAGGTCCGCTTCGCCGACGAGCGGGGTGCCTTCGACGCGGTGTACTGGGCCGTCCGTGGGGCGCTGGAGCGGGAGGAGGCCCCCAAGGAGCTGACCATCTCCAGGAGCACCCTGAATGTGACGGGCAAGCTGTCGGCCGGCGCTATCCCGGGCTCAAAAGTCTTCGCCCCCGGCGGGAACACCGGTTCCCGGAGCGGCGGGGGCTTCGCCTCCGGGAAAGCCGCCTCTGGCGGGGAGTTTTTCAAGACCGTCCGGACGCCCGAGCACAGGGAGACGCCCCCCGTACCCACGCCTAAGTCCGGACCCGCGCTGAGACCCAACGCCGTATCGAGGCCCGGCACCGTCACCCTCCGGGACGCGGTATCGACCCCGGACCAGGCGCGCATCCCCCTCCCGGAAAAGCCCGCCGCCGTCCCGCAAAAGGAGGAGACCCCCCAAACCCCGGACTGGCGGTACGTGGGGGAGGCGCTGGACACGTACATTATCGTGGAGCGGGGGGACAGCCTCCTCCTCATCGACAAGCACGCCGCCCATGAGCGGATCTTATTCGATAAGCTCAAGAGCCAGAAGGCCGAGCACACCCCCCAGCTTCTCCTGACCCCACAGGTCTGCAAGGTGGGGGAGGAGGCCGCCGGGACGCTCATGGAGCATGAGGCCTTCCTGGAGGAGCTGGGCTTTGAGCTCTCCGACTTTGGCGGCGGGAGCATCGCCCTCAGAGCCGCGCCGCTGGATATGGACCTCTCGGACCCGGCGGGGATCCTGGAGGAGATCGCAGACAAGCTCACCTCCGGCGGCAGACGGGACGTGGAGGCCATGCGGGACGACGTCCTCCACACCGTGGCCTGTAAGGCCGCCATCAAGGCGGGCAAGCGCACGGACCCCCGGGAGCTGACGGACCTCATCGAGAAGGTCCTCTCCGGGGCTGTCCGCTACTGCCCCCACGGGCGGCCGGTGATGGTGGAGCTCACAAAAAGTATGCTGGATCGGAGCTTTAAACGGGCATGAGCGGAGGAAAGGTCGTCGTCATAACGGGCCCCACCGCCACGGGCAAGTCCAAACTTGGCGTACTGCTGGCCCGGGACATAGGCGGGGAGATCGTCTCCGCCGACTCCATGCAGATCTACAAATACATGGACATCGGCACCGCCAAGCCCACATCGGAGGAGATGGGGGGCGTCCCCCACCACATGCTGGACTGCGTCAGCCCCTTTGAGGCCTACTCCGTCTCTCGCTACGTTGAGGACGCGGCAAAATGCTGCGAGGACATCCTGCGCCGGGGGAGGACCCCCGTCATCGTGGGCGGCACGGGGCTCTACATCGAGTCGCTGATCTCCGGCAGGGACTTTTGCGCCGCGCCGGAGGACCGGGCGCTCCGGGAGGCACTGGGCCGGGAGTACGACGAGGCGGGCGGGGAGGCCATGCTCCAAAGGCTCGCGGCGTACGACCCTGACCGTGCCCAAAAGCTCCACCCCAACGACAAAAAGCGGGTGGTCCGGGCGCTGGAGATCGCCCTCGCCGGCGGGAGCATCTCGGAGCACGACAGGCGCACGAGGGAGGCTGAGCCCCGGTTCGACGCAAAATACATCGTCCTGGGGTATCAAAACCGCCAGGACCTCTATGACCGCATCGACGCCCGGGTGGACGGGATGCTGGAGGCGGGACTTATAGGGGAGGTCCAATCGCTTTTGGACATGGGCCTCACCCCCGCCCACACCGCCATGCAGGCCATCGGCTATAAGGAGATTTGCGGGGCGCTGGAGGGGAAAATGACCCTTCCGGAGGCCGTGGAGACCGTCAAGCGCGAGTCCCGGCGCTACGCCAAGCGGCAGATAAGCTGGTGCGGGCGGTACACCGGGGCCCTGCGGATCGATTTTGAAAAAACGCCGGATTTTGAAAAAGCACGGCGTATTTCGACGGATTTCTTGGCGGGAGCGGTATAATATGGAAGTCGCAAAAAATATAGCGCGGGGCGTGACCTCGCGGGAAAGGCGGCTTACATATGATAAAAGCACCACTCAATTTACAGGATTCCTTTTTGAACGAGGCCCGGAAAAAGCGGGCGCCGCTGACGGTCTTTCTCGTCAACGGCTTTCAGATGCGCGGCACGGTCCTGGGTTTTGACAGCTTCACCGTGCTATTGGAGAGCGAGGGCAAGCAGCAGATGGTCTACAAGCACGCCATCTCCACCATCGCCCCCGCCAGGATGCTCCCCATCCCCGAGCTTTCGGAGCAGGAGACGGACACCCCGGAGCGGGAGCTGGCCTTCAGATAAAATAAATTGGACAAACAGAATTTATTGTGATATACTTAAAAAGTTAAAGTATTTTAGGGGAGAGTCCGTAGATGGAGAGAAGCGACGCGCTCATTAAGCTTGTGTCCGTGCTGGTCTTTTTGACCGTCATGGTCTATATGGGCGTGTCCTTTATAAGCAGCTACTCAGACCCCCTCCGGACGGTGTACGCCACGAGCATGGAAAAGCACGACGGCCTTGAGACTCAGGGGTACATCGTCCGGGACGAGCAGGTGATCACCGCCTCCGGAGAGAATATCGCCGTCACCGCCCGGGAGGGGGCCAAGGTGGCGGCGGGGGAGACCCTGGCCGTCCGGTACGTGGGCTCCACCGCCATGGAGCGGGCCCAGCGCATCAGCGAAATTCAAATGACCATCCGCCAGCTCACCGCCCTCAAAAACGGCGAGAACGGCGACTCCCTGGCGGACGCGTCCGTCCTCTCCCTGGCCGGGGCCGTGGCGGGAGGGGACTTATCCAGGCTCTACTTCGTGGAGCAGGACATCGACGCCTACATCCTCACCGGCAAGGCCCTGGCCACCGGCGACGAGGACCGGCAGATCGCCGAGCTCGAGGAAGAGCTGCGGCGCCTTAGCCAGGACTCCTCCGCCGACACGGTCCACATCGGCGCGCCCATCTCCGGGACCTACTCCTCCAGCGTGGACGGGTTTGAGAGCGTGAGTCCCGAGAATTTGGAGGAACTGACCCCCGGGGAGTACGACCGCCTCTTCGCCGCCCCCGCCGAGGTGGGCGCGGACGCCATCGGAAGGCTGGCCCGGGGCATCAAGTGGTATTACGTCACAAAGGTGGACGAAAAATCCGCCCTGAAGCTCACCGCCGGGAAATATGTGGAGCTCATCTTCAGCCGCACCTACTCCGCCCAGCTCAACATGCGCATCGAGTACGTCAGCCAGCCGGAGAACGGCGAGAGCGTGGTGGTCTTCTCCTGCGATAAGTACCTGCAGAACACGGCGGCCCTCAGGGAGGCCACGGCGGAGATCGTCTTCGGCACCGTCTCCGGCATCAGCGTCCCCCGGGAGGCCGTGCACCTGGACGAGGACGGGGAGCCCATCGTCTACATATTGGAGGGCGTCACCGCCCACGAGACCCCCATCAACATCATCGCCGAGAGCGGGGACTACTACATCGCGGAGGTACAGCGGGACGGCCTTCGGGTGGACGACATCATCATCGTCCGGGCCCGGAGCCTCTATAACGGCGCGGTGGTGGAAGGATAGAGCATGGACAGCATTAGGGATAATGTGAAAAATGTGCTGGAGCGCGTGGACGCCGCCGCCCGGAGGGCCGGCGGGACCCGGGTCACGCTGGTGGCCGCCTCCAAGCAAAACGACGCCGCCCGGGTCCGGGAGGCTTTCGAGGCCGGTGTCCGGGCCTTCGG
>CANQZF010000088.1 GCA_947628265.1 uncultured Oscillospiraceae bacterium | reverse complement strand
TCTGGGGCCGGGACCTCCCTATGCGCCACTTCCACGCCTTTTTGGAGCCTTACCCAAACAGTTAACAACCCCATTTAAACGCCAAAAATCCGTCTGAAAGATGCCTTTCAGACGGATTTTTATGTTTTTTGATGTTATTTGAGCTTGGAAAAGCCGAAGGTGTTGATCACGGCGTCGATGGGCTCGCCGCGCTTGCACATGGGGCACTCCGAGGGGGCGTAGGAGACGTAATCCGGGAGGGTGTTGGTGTCAAAGAGGGAGACCACGGGCATACCGTCCAAATCGTGGACGGCGGCGTAGACCGCAGCCGCGCCGACTACCCGCCCGCCGTAAAACTCCACGCTCTCCCGGCCCTGCAGGGCCGTCTTGCCGGTGGTCAGGGAACAGGCCAGGATGAGGACGTGCTTGCCCTCCAGCATGAAAACGGCGTTGTCCCGGAAGATGAGCTTGCCGCCGCTGTTGAGCTCGCCCTTGACGATGTAGATGTTGCTCCCCTCGCTAAGGCTCCGCCCGCCGGCCTTGGTCAGCTCTTTGGCGAGGCACGCGCCGATGACGCTGGTGCCGTCCATGCAGAGGATGGAGTCCACCGGGAAGCGGCCCTTTATCTTCTCGCACAGCATGTGCGCCACGGCCTCGGCCCCCCGGAGGCTGTATTTCTGGGCGGTGACGTCGATGAAGTAGTTGATGTGGCTGTTGCTGGTGGCAAAGTGGCCCTTTGCCGCCAAAAGCGGCGTCCCGCCGATTTTCAGCAGAGGAAAGAACTTCGGTTCCATGAGATTAGCCCCCCTGTAAGATTATAAGATGACATTTCGCGGTTCGGTCAAGCCCTCACTCCCCCGGACCGGGGGCGATGACCTTGCGCATATTCCAGTTGTCCGCCGCCTTCTGGGCGGCGGCGGTTTTTTCGTTCTCGCTGGCAAAGGCGATGGCGGAGGTGTGGGCCCCGCAGTCCAGGCACTGGATATAGACGCACCAGCCGCCCTCCTCCTCGATGCTCCCCACCCCGCCGCAGCAGGGGCAGTCCTCCAAATAGATCTCGTCAAAGCGCTCCATTTTAAGGCCCTCACATCCCGCGTAAATTTATGGTACAAGTTTACACCCTGCCGGCGTCTCTGTCAAGGTACATCGGCAAAATCGTATCAGCCGCGGGGCGGCGTCATGTTGATCTGACGAAATTTTCGGGAAAACCGGCGTTTTCTTTTGACAAATCGACATATGTGTGCTATTTTATTCCTATGATACATTAAATATTATAAGGAGGCGCATGGTCATGATCGTAAATCTCAAAATAAAGGACGGCGAGCCGGACAAGGCCGCGCGCAAGGCGGAGACCCAGCGGATGCGGACGGTGCTGGTGGGCCAGCAACAGGCCATCCGGGAGGCGAAGCTGCCCGTCATCGTGATGGTGGAGGGCTGGGATTGCGCCGGGAAGGGCAACCTCATTCGGGAGCTCATCTGCGAGATGGACCCCCGGTTCTTCTCGGTGAAGAATTTCGGCCGGGTCCCGGAGTACGAGGAGCGCTACCCCTTCCTCAAAAAGTTCTTCGACGTCCTCCCGGAGACCGGCAAATTCCTGTTCATGGACACGGGCTGGATGGAGGACGTGGTGGGCAAGTACCTGCGCCGGGAGATCTCCCGGGAGGAATACGAGCGGCGGGTGGAGTCCTGCAACACCCTGGAGCGACAGCTTCGGGACAACGGGTATGTGCTCATAAAGCTCTTTTTGCACATCTCCAGGGAGGAGCAGCTGCGGCGCATCACGGACCTTCGGGAGAACCGGGACACCCAGTGGCGGGTCTCCGGGGACGACCTCTGGCAGCAGCAGGAATATGAGCAGTTTTTGCGGGCCTACGACCAGTTCATGGAGGCCACCGGCGTCACGGCGCCCTGGCATATTTTGGACGGGGAGAACCGGAAAAACGCCCTCTACGAGGCGCTGACGGCTATCACCGGCACCGTGGACAGGGCCATCATTGCGGGGCGCTACGAGGGTGCCCCCACGGGCCGGCAGTTCCCGCTTCTGGGCTATCCCTCCCAGAAGGACGCGGACCTCACCGCCACCATCGACCCGGACAAGTACGATAAGAAGCTCAAACAGCTACAGGAGAAGTTGGCGCGGCTCCACAACCAGATCTACCGCAAGAAGATCCCCGTGGTCATCTGCTATGAGGGCTGGGACGCCGCCGGGAAGGGCGGGAATATCCGCCGGCTCACCTATCCCCTGGACCCCCGTGGCTTTGACGTGATCCCCATCGCCAGCCCCACCCCCGGCGAGAAGGCCCGACACTTCCTGTGGCGGTTCTGGACAAAGCTCCCCCGCAGCGGCCACATCGCCATCTTCGACCGCACCTGGTACGGCCGGGTGATGGTGGAGCGCATCGAGGGCTTCTGCTCCGAAAACGACTGGAAGCGGGCCTACGGGGAGATCAACGAATTCGAGAAGGAGCTGACGGACTGGGGCACCGTGGTGCTGAAGTTCTGGATCCACATCGACCCGGACACCCAGCTTGAGCGCTTCGAAGCCCGTCAGAACACCCCGGAGAAGCAGTGGAAGATCACCGACGAGGACTGGCGCAACCGGGACAAGTGGCCCCAGTACGAGCAAGCGGTGGAGGATATGCTCCAAAAGACCAGCACGGAGTACGCGCCATGGTACATCATCGAATCCGTGGACAAAAAATACGCCCGCATCCGCACCCTCCAGATCGTCACCGACGCTTTGGAGCGGGCGGTGGAGGAGAACGTGGTCCGGGGGATGAAGAGCGGGAGATAAAAAGGTTGCCGCCTTAAGGCGGCAGATAAAATTTCTTTCCATTCTTTTGTCCCGCTTCCCCCGCCGTAGGGGCCGCCGCCCACGGCGGCCCGAGCAAAGGAAGAAAAGGACCAGAGGGGGGATTTCGATTTTCCCCCCTCTGGACTCCTCCTTTTAAAAACGACCAGTTAGGAGGCCTACGGGCCCCCTAACTGGAGAAACCCCCCGGGGAGCCCCGACGGAAGCGACAGCGCCGTCGGGGCGTTTTTGCGTCCACGCAAGCGCTCTATCGCAGGGGGCTGCGCCCCTTGCCCCCGGAACTCGGGCGGGGACCCGCCCCTACGGTTTTATTACAGGTTGTTGCGTTTTAATAGGAAAATCTATCAAATTTCTCATAGGGGAGGTTTCCAAACCCTCCCGCTCACCGCACCAGCGATGCGCGAGGCGCAAAGCGCCAGCGCCAGCGGATATAGACGCTTCTCTCCCGACCACCACACGACAACAGACAATGTAGCGCGGCGGAGGGTAGACGCAGAGACTCCCGTCCACCACCCGGGCAGCGTCGCCCGAATTTATAATTCGGGCTTACGCGGAAATAGACGCTTCTCAATTCGACAACATCCGCGCGGATATGGTTCCACCCAGATGTATCGACCACCACTGCGGGAGCCGACCCGCCAGTATAACGTAGAGGCTTAAGGCTACAGAGCGCCCCTTAATCGTTTTCTCCCCTTTGCTACTTTCCGCTCTTTGACGAAATCAAAGAGCGGAAAGTAGATCCCGCCGCCCCAAAAGGGCGGCATCCTTTTTAAAACCCCCGGAGGGCCCCGTCGCCCAAAAGGGCGGCACCCCTTTTTTAACGCCCCGCCAGGGATCCCATGGGGTCCCACGGCGCAAGCTCGATGACGGGGGTCTCCAGGGCCGCCAGCTGCTCGGGAGTCAGATACTTCTTGTTGACCACCACCTGGTACATGTACTCGTCAAACCATGCGTCGGACATGACGTAATAGCCCTTCTGGCCGGGCTCGTCGCCCCAGCTGTTCTCCACCCGCCAGCGGGTGGGCTTGCCGTCGTCGTCCAGGTTCACGCCCTGGAAGACCATGGCGTGGGTCATCATGCTCTGGCCGTAGTCCAGCCGCTCGGCCTTGGTCATGGAGAGGCGGATGTTCAGGGTGTTCTCAAAGTCGTAGCAATCAAGGTCCAGAAGCCCGGTGTCCCGCTGGGCGCGGGCGCCCACGTCACAGCCGAACCAGACGGGCTCGCCGTCTTGCATCTGGGCGATAGCGGCGGCCTTCAGCTCCTCCGACGGGAGGTTTAAGTAGCAGACAGGACTTCCCTCCCGGACGTTGCCCAGCATCTTCACGGTGAAGCGGCGGTAGTAGGGCTTGTCGGCGGTGGGGGCGTTAATGAGGCTTATGTAGTCGCCAAGGTCCATATCCACGTACTTTTTGAAAAATTCTTGTGGGGTGAGGCCCCGGTCGCGGATGAAGTTGTCGTCCTTGTCCCGGACCTCAAAGTCCACGGTTCTGGGGGGCTCGCCCAGGCAGATGACGAGAACGCGGTAGATGTCGCGGAGCATCCCCTCCTTCTCCCCCGTGAGGGCCGCCCTGTCCGCGCCCTCGGCGGCCTTGCGGCGGAGGACGACGGCGTCGGTGCGCAAAAGCTCCGTCACCACCCGGCACATCTCCCGGGTGGCGGAGGACACGGCGGTCTCAGGCATGGCCTCCTTAGGGACCACGCCGTACTTGTTCACCAGATTTGCCATCATGTCCCACTGTCCCCCGTCGCCAACGGGGTCCCGCAGGAGGAAGTCGAGAAGCCGGCTGCCGGTGGGCTCCGCGAGAGTGTCCAAAATATTTTCCAGGAAATAGTTGGACTTTTCCAGCTTATCCCAGAAGAGCATATAGTTCTGGGAAAGCTCAAAATCCTTTAAATTCCACTTCTTGATGATCCGGGCGCGCATGACGTTCATGGCGGCGAAGAGCCAGCAGCGCCCGCTGGCCTTCTGATTGGTGACGGACCCCTGCTTCAAGGTCAGGGAGAAGGTGTGGGTGGTGTGGCGGCGGACATCGTTGTTGAGGCAGCTCTTGTTGAGGCCGTTGGTCATCACCGCGTCCCGGGCCACCTTGTTGGCCCGATCCGCGTCAAAGTCCGCGCTGAACGACTCCAAAAGCTCCGGCGAAAGATAATTGCTCACGGTTTTCAAAGCTCCTTTGCGACCTTTACGATATTCTCGGCAGAGAGGCCGAACTGTTTGAGCAGCGGCACGGCGGGGCCGGAGTGGCCGAACTCGTCGTTGACGCCCACGCGCTTTACCTTGCAGGGGACGCCGGACTCGGCGACGACGGCGCAGACAGCCTCGCCAAGGCCGCCAATGATGGAGTGCTCCTCGGCGGTGACGATCTTCCCGCACTCACGGGCCGCCTTCAGGACAATCTCCTCGTCCAGCGGTTTTATGGTGCAGATGTTGATGACCCGGGCGTGGACGCCCTCATTTTTCAGCTGCTCGGCGGCCTCCAGGGCCTCGTAGACCATGAGGCCCGTGGCGATGATGGCCACGTCGTCGCCCTCTTTTAAGGTCTCGCCCTTGCCGATCTCAAATTTGAAGTTCTCCTCGTCGTGAAATACGGGGATAGCCAGACGCCCGAAGCGGAGATACACAGGGCCCTCATGCGCATAGGCGGCACGGACAGCGGCGCGGGCCTCCACGGCGTCGCTGGGGCAGAGGACCACCATGCCGGGGATGGAGCGCATCAGGGCGAAGTCCTCGCAGCACTGATGGCTGGCCCCGTCCTCGCCGACAGAAATGCCGCCGTGGGTGGCGCCGATCTTCACGTTCAGGTGCGGGTAGCCGATGGAGTTGCGCACCTGCTCAAAGGCCCGCCCCGCCGCGAACATGGCAAAGGAGCTGGCGAACGGGACCAGGCCCATGCTGGCCGCGCCGGCGGCTACCGCCATCATGTTCCCCTCCGCGATGCCGCACTCAAAGTGCCGCTCCGGGAACTTCTTTCTGAAAACCCCCGTCTTTGTGGCGGCGGCCAGGTCGGCCTCAAAGACCACAAGGTCCTGCTTCTCCTCGCCCAGCTCCGCCAGGGCCGCCCCGTAGGCGTCGCGGGTAGCCATCTTTTTCACATCAGCCATCTTATTCCGCCTCCAGTTCCGCTAATTTCGCTCTGAGCTCGTTCATGGCGACCTCATACTCCGCGTCGTTGGGGGCCTTGCCGTGCCATTCGACAGAATTGGTCATGTAGCTGACGCCCAGGCCCTTTACCGTGTGCATCACGATGCCGAAGGGCTTGCCCTTGGTCTCCCGGGCCTTTTTGAACGCCGCCTCGATCTCGTCAAAGCTGTGGCCGTTGATCTCCACGACCTCGAACCCAAAGGCCCGGAGCTTCTCCGCGATGTCCCCGGAGTCCATGACTTCCTTGGTGGGGCCGTCGATCTGGAGGCCGTTCTTGTCGATGATGGCCACGAAGTTGTCTAAGTGATAGTTTGCGGCGAACATAAAAGCCTCCCAGACCTGGCCTTCCTCAATTTCACCGTCGCCCAAAAGGGTGTAGACACGGCAAGATTTGCCCATGTACTTGGCGGCCTTGGCCATGCCGGCGGCGGCGGAGACGCCCTGGCCCAGAGAGCCGGTGGACATGTCCACGCCGGGGGTCAGGTTCATGTTGGGGTGGCCCTGGAGGTGGCTGCCGATTTGCCGAAGCGTCTTCAAATCCTCCCAGGGGAAGAAACCTCTCAGCGCTAAAGTGGCGTAGAGGCCCGGGGCGGTGTGGCCCTTGGAGAGGACAAAACGGTCTCTATCCGGGTTTTGGGGGTCCTTGGGGTCCACGTTCATCTCCTTAAAGTAGAGATACGTGAACATATCCGCCGCGCTGAGGGAGCCGCCGGGGTGCCCGGCCTTCGCCGCGTGGGTGCCCTCAACGATCCCCATGCGGACCTTCGTGGCCTTGATTTGAAGGTCGCGTCTTTCAGTATCTGTCATAAATCCTAATTTCCTCCTCAATTCTGGCCATAGTAAGCATTTGCGCCGTGCTTGCGCAGGTAGTGCTTATCCAGGAGCTCCTGCTGCATCACGGGAAGGCCGGGGGTCAGCGCCATGGCATGGAAGGCCATAAACGCCACCTCCTCCAGCACCACCGCGTTGTGGACGGCGTTCATGGGGTCCGTGCCCCAGGCGAAGGGCCCGTGGGAGCAGACCAGCACCGCCGGGATGTCGGCGGGGCTGATGTCCCGCTTGATGAACGTCTCAATAATGACGTTGCCCGTCTCCAGCTCGTACTCCCCGGCGATCTCCTCTGGGGTCATGCGGC
>CANQZF010000087.1 GCA_947628265.1 uncultured Oscillospiraceae bacterium | reverse complement strand
CCCACCGAGGGCGAGATACGCTTCGGGGAATATAAGGCGCGGGATATGGACCTGGGCGAGTGGCGGCAGAGCTTCGCCTACGTCCTCCAGGAGCCCCAGCTCTTTGACGGCACCGTTCGGGAGAACATCGCCTACGGCCTGGACCGGGAGGTCACGGACGAGGAGGTGGAGAGCGCCGCGCGCCTTGCCCGGGCGGATGAGTTCATCCGGGCCCTGCCCGGAGGGTACGGGTTTGAGATCGGCGAGAACGGCTGCCGCCTCTCCGCCGGACAGCGCCAGCGTATCGCCATCGCCCGGGCCGTGATGCTGGACCCGGCGTATCTGCTGCTGGACGAGGCCACCTGCAACCTGGACGTGGTGGCCGAGCAGGAGGTCACCGAGGCCCTTCTGGGCCTGATGCGCGGGCGCACCACGGTGATGATCTCCCACAACATGGAGATGCTCCGCCGCGCCGACCACGTGGTGGTGCTCAATAACGGCGTGGTGGAGGCCAGCGGCACCCGGGACGAAGCCGAGGCCAAGAGCCCCACACTCAATAAACTTTTGCAGGCTACGGCCTGAGAAGGAGGAATAAAATGAGATCAAAAATCACTAAGCTGGCCGATTACCGGCAAGCGGCGCTGCCCCGGGAGATCGACCTGCGCTGTCCGCAGGAGGTCGTGGAAAAGAAGCTGCGCCTTCTCACCAAGGGCGGGAAGACTACGGTGACGCCGGAGACGGTGGAGAAGGGCGACGTGGTCACCCTGGCACTGGAGAGTACCCTGCCCCGCTTTAATCGCCCTGCGGTCCCCGTGAACGTGGGCAGTGGAATGTACAACCCCGAACTGGAGGACGCCCTCGTCGGCCGGAAGGTGGGCGAGACCTTCACCGTGGAGGCGGAAAACGTCCCCGTGCGGGTGACGGTAAAGAGCGCCTCCCGCACCCTCTACCCCGCCCCCACGGACGAGGCGGCGGCCGCCTACGCTAAGGGCCGGGACGGCATGGAGGACGTGAAGACCGTGGCCGATTACGTGGAGTACGTGAAAAAAGACTATCAGGAGGACCGGCGCCTTTCTGAAATGGGCAAGGCCGTCAACGGCGTTCTGGAGTTCGTCTTTGCCAACAGCGAGTTTGACCTGGACGAGGGGGAGCTCCAGGCGGCGCTGGACCGGGAGCTGGACTTCGCCCGCCGGGACGCCGCTGAGGGGAAAATGGACTACGATACCATGTCCGACGAGGAGATCCGGCGCTTCACCGGCATGGACAGCCGCGCGGACTTTGAGGAGATGCTCCGCCGTGGCTGCCGGGACGAGCTCAAGAGGTACGCCTGGGCCCAGGCCGTCATCGGCCCGGAGCCCGAGGACGCCGAGGAGGGCTGGGTCTACAGCGCCACCTGGGACTTTTTAGAGAAATACGTCACCGAAAACGTCACAATTATCGATTAAGGAGGAAATGATCATGGCAATCGTACACGCGACACGCGACACCTTTGACTCCCTCGTATCGGAGGGGGTGTGCCTGGTGGATTTCTGGGCCCCCTGGTGCGGCCCCTGCCGGATGGTGGGCATCGCCCTGGAGGAGCTGGAGGACGAGCTGCCCTTCGTCAGCATCGTCAAGGTCAATGTGGATGAGGAGCCGGAGCTGGCGGAGCGCTTCGACGTCAACGGTATCCCGGACCTCTACTACTACAAGGACGGCAAGGTCGTCACCCACTGCCCCGGCTCCGTCCCCGCCGACGAGATCCGCGAGCAGCTGGCAAAGCTCCTATACTGAGCAGCACTTGAAAAATACAAAATTTATTTAAAGGAGAAATACCAAATGAAAAAGTTTTTAGCGATTCTTCTGGCCCTCACGCTGGTCCTGGCCCTGGCCGCCTGCGGCGGGGACAATGGCGGCAAGACCGACGCCACCGACGGCAAGAGCGATGTCACCGACGGCAAGACCGACGGCGTCAACGTGGATCTGAGCAAGTACCCCGCCGATCTTGGCAGCTGGACGGCCCAGAATTTGCTGGACTACTTCACAGAGGCCGGCGTGTTCACCGAGGGCAGCGACCGTGAGTCCTGGTTCCAGGACCACGCCAACTACTGGTCCGACACTCCCTTCAACGAGTGCAGCGGCTACTGGGACGACCTGGGCAAGATCCAGGTGATGTTCTTCACCTTTGACGACACCCTCCCCGACACCACCCCCGAGGAGGTGGCCGCCATGAAGGAGAGCATCAAGGCCAACAAGTTCCTCCCCGAGGACTACAGCGCCATGCCCATTGACCACATGGTGGGCAACGTGGCCGTTTCCTACATGCTCTCCACCAATGAGGAATTCTATAACAAGATGGACGCCGCCTGGAACGCCCTCGTGGAAGCCACCGGCGCGACGCTGGACTTTTGAGCTGGCTTTCGAGCCCCGCGAAGCGGGGCTCGAAATGCCAATCGGATGCGTGCGAAAAAAATCCCTGAATTCTGCGGAATTCAGGGATTTTTTCCTGCTGTCGCCCTGCGCGCGCCGCAAGCGGCACACTTGCGCGACAAAAGGGATTTTTCGCAAGGCGCATGTCCTTGCGAAAAATATTGAAAAAGGCCGTTAAATCAGGCCGCTATAGTGAATTGCAGGGTATCGTTAAACGAATAAGCTCTCGTAGGGGCCGGACACTGGCCGGCCCGTCCCTTCGATCTGCTTCATCGTTACGTTTAACAAAATAACCCTCCATTATTGCCGTAGGGGTGGCCGTCTCGGCCACCCGTCCCACGTTTACTGACAATTTCCGTTTTATCGCAACCGCCCTGTCATTCATTCTGTCTGGGCCGCCACGGTGTGCACCACAGTAAATTGAAGGGCGGGTCGCCGAGGACGGCGACCCCTACGGCGTGTTGGAAGATGTTACAATAACGGAAAACGTTTGGATTATACGCAAGACACTCCGTAGGGGCCGGACACCGTGCCAGCCCATCCCTCCGAATACGCTTGCACCTCCCGATAAACGCAAAAACCCAACAATACGCCGTAGGGGCCGCCGCCCACGGCGGCCCACCTCCTTCGGTTCGCATACGCTCTCCCGGATACAGTATTCGCCGCAGAATTTTGCGGCGAATAATTTTATGTGCGGCGTAAGCCGCAAACCTTTTTTCGGGACGTGCGCGGGTACCCTCCCCCGGAAAATCAATGTAGATTTTTGCAAAAAACTCCCCCCGGAACGGGTCCGGGGGAGGTTTTCACTTTTCCTTATAATACAGCTTGCAGTGGCAGTAGCCCTCGAAATCGGGGTCGGCGCACTGGGACTTGAACTCCTGGCAGACGCACTTATATTCGGGCTTGCGCTCGGTGCGGCAGGGGCAGTAGCCGCCGGTGGCCTTCAGGCCCTCCCGGATCTTGCGGACCACCTCCGGGTCGTCGTTCACGCGAATTCTTCCCATTTCCTCGCCTCCTTACGCGTAGAGCATCACCGCGATCTGGCGGTTCAGCTCCTCCCGGTCCATGCTCCCCTCGACGCGGTGGACTTCCTTACCATTACGGAAGAAGAGCAGGGTGGGCATGGCGTCGATGCCGAAACGCTCGGCGATGTCCCACTCGTGGGTGATGTTGATCTCAACGAACCGGATCCCCGCCAGGTCCGCAGCGGCCTCCTTATAGACGGGCTCCAGCATGACGCAGGCCCCGCAGAAGTCGCCGTAGCAGTCCACAACGGCGTATTCGGTGTCGATGAGGCTGTCAAAGGTCTTGGCTGTGGCCTCTTGAATCATTTCGCTCCCTCCAATCTCTTAAGGGCGATGTCGTAGAGGACCTCCCAGGTCTTGGAGTCCAGGAAGCTGCCCTCCGCGTCCTCGCCGGCATAGCCGTTGTCGGCGTAGAACTTCCGCTCCTCCTCCCCGAAGGCGATGCCACGCTCCTCGCAGAAGGCGCGGCTCATGGCCAGGGCCAAAAACTGGGGGCGGAGCTGGGCTTTGAAGTTCTCCATGACCTGCTCGTCCGTCAGAAAGTCCGTGCCCTCCTCGGGGACGTGGGGGTCGATGCCCTCCTGCTCATACATTTTCAAAAGCTCCCGGGCGGCGTTTTCGGTCCATGTCTCCCGCTCGGCCTCGTCCACGTCGTATTCGCTGCGGGCGATCAGCTCCTCCCGGAGGGCGGCGGACAGATGCTTTGCGGAGAGGGAGCGGTTTTGCTCCTCGGTCTTCTCTTTGATGTACGCCCGGTAGGCGTCCACCGTGTCCACGCCGTCGATGCCCTCGCTTTGGATGAGCTTGTCGTCCAGCTCCGCCGGGGCGCGGCGGACGATCTTTTTCACTGTGAGGACGGCGGCCGCGCCGCCGATCTCGGTGCTGACGGTGTCCCCAGGGGCGCGGCCCAGCACGGCGGCCTCCGCCGCCTCCGCTCCGGGCATGTTCCGGCCCGGATAGACAAGGACCGTCCGGTCCTCCAAAGCGCCCTTGGCGGCGCAGAAGACCGTGTCCCCTGTCATTACCTCCCCGGCCTCTGACTCCACGGAGCGCTGCATGGCCAGGGTCCTCAAAAGCCCGTCCACGGTCTCCTCGTCCACGTGCCAGTCGGAGATGTCCTCCGGCGTGGGGATGAGGTCCACGTCATAGAGCTTCGTAACTTTCGTTTTCATTATACAACCTCCTTGTCGCCGCGACGGGCGAAGGTCTGATAATAGGCGTTGGTCCGCAAAAGCTCCTCCGGCGTGCCCATGCCCACGATATGGCCGTTGTCCATGACGATGACCTGATCGGCCGCCAGGGTGGCCCGGAAGCTGTGGGCGATCATCACGGTGGTGCGGCCCTCCATGAGCCGGTCAAGGGCGGTGGAGACCTCGTCCTCGCACTTGGCGTCCAGGTTGCTGGTGGCCTCGTCCAGGAGGAGATACTTGGGCGCGCGGACGACGGCCCTGGCGATGGCCAGGCACTGGCGCTGTCCGCCGGAGAAGCTTGTTCCCCCGGGGCCCACGTCGGCGTCCAAACCGCCCGGGGTCGCGGTGATGAAGTCGTAGGCGTTGGCGAGCTTCGCCGCCTCCATGAGCTCCTCGTCGTCCACCTCCCGGTCCAGGCCGTAGGTCAAATTCTCCCGGACCGTGCCGGAGATGAGGGGCGTGTCCTGGGCCACGATGGCCATGGCGCGCCGCCAGGACTCCAGGCTAAAGTTCTCCACGTCCCGGTCCCCGAAGAGGACCCGGCCGCTGTCGGGCTTATACATCCGCTCCAAAAGCTTCATGAGGGTGGATTTTCCCGCGCCGTTGGTGCCCACGATGGCCGTGACCTTGCCACGCGGTAAGCGGCAGGAGATGTCCTGGAGCACCGGCACGTCGTCCTTGTAGGCGAAGGTCACGTTCTCCAGAACGATGTCCTCCTCCCCCTCCAGAGTCTCGCCGCCGCCGGTCTCGTCGGCGTGCTCCAGAAGCTGGGACACCTTCTTCAAAGAGCCGTTGGCGCCGATGATGGAACCCACGGCCATGAAGAGGTTGGCCATGTGGATGGACACCATGGACGAAAAGCCGTAGAACACGATAAGCGTGGCCACGGTCAGGGTCCCGTCGGCAACCATCTTGCCGCCGGCCACGAAGGAGATGCCCAGGGCCATGCACCCCAGGATCTGGATGCTGATGGCGATGTAGCCCACGGTGCTCTGGGAGTAGAGGTCCGTCCAGTACTGGCGCTTGAAGATGGGGCCGGACTTGCCCTTCTCGTACCCCTCGGTGCCCAGGGCCCGGATGAGCCGCAGGTTGTGGACCCGCTCATTCATGTAGCCGGTGGTCTTGGCGTAGGCCCTGGCCCCCAGAAGGGACGAGTGGTAGGAGAGGATGGAATACACCGCCCCCACGCCGATGGTGGCGGGGATAATGAGCAGCGACCAGGTGGCAAGGCCGGTGTGGAATGTAAAGAGCTGTGTGAAGGCCGTCACCGCCGCGTAGACCGTGGTGATGCAGCTGATGCCCACGGTGATGTAGGTGCTGGCGGAGCCGGGATCGGAGGTGACGCGGTTCACCAGATCGTTGGGGTTCTCGGTGTCGTAGTAGCAAAGGGGCAGACGCATCAGCTTGTCCCAGACCTTGACCCGCACCCCCGCGCAGATCTTCTGGTCCACAAGGCCGCCGTAATACGTCTCCAGGACGGTGGCGACCACGGTGAGGGACAGGTTCACCGCGTACCTGATGAGCTTCTGGGCGTCGATGGTGCTCTGGCTGGCGTCGATGATGGACGCGGTCAGCTCCACGCTGGCAAGGCCCAGCGTCACCTCGATCACCGACACGATGAGGAGCACGAGCATGGAGATCCAGGGCAGCTTCACGCCCTTGAAGATATTGACATAGCGCTTTAAGGCTTTCATTCGTCCGCCCCCCTCTCTCTCTCCTGGGCGGCCACCATCTCGCCGAAGAGCGGGCAGGAGATCATGAGGCTGTCGTAGGTCCCCTGGTCCACGAGCCGGCCCTCCTCCAGGACCACGATCTTATCCACGCTCCGGGTGAGGCGCAGATCGTGGGTGACCATGATAATGGTCTTGCCGGAGAAGGTGTTGAGGACGGCGTCCTGGACTCCCTTGGCCGTCTGGGCGTCCAGGGCTGAGGTGGGCTCGTCCAAAAGGAGCACGTCCGCCCCCCGCAGGAACTCCCGGGCCAGCACAAGGCGCTGGATCTGCCCGCCGGACAGGGAGGTACCGGACGGGGCGATCTGGGTCTCCAGGCCCTCCGGCTGTTTTTCGATGTACTCGGCGATCCCCGTGACGCGGGCGGCGTCCATGATCTCCTCATCCGTGACCTCCCGGCCCACGCCGTAGGTCAGGGCCTCCCGCACGGTGCCGCTGAAGATCTCAGGCCGCTGCTGGACGTAGGAGAAGCACCGGCGGTACTCCGCCAGGGGCATCCGCCCGATGTCCACGCCGCCCACGGTGATCTGTCCGCCGTCCGGGCGGTAGAAGCGCTCCAAAAGGTTTAAGGACGTGGTCTTGCCGCTGCCGCACAGGCCCACCACGGCCACGGTCTTCCCCTCCGGGACGGTGAAGGACACGTCCCGGAGCGCCGGCTTGTCGCCGTAGGAGAAGGTGACGGAGTCGAACTCCACGTCCCGCCCCGTCTCCGGCACGGGCTCGTCGCCGGGGGCCTCCAGGTCCTCCTCCGG